>USFX01000120.1 GCA_900553965.1 uncultured Prevotella sp. | reverse complement strand
TCTTTCGAGCGCCTGCGTCACCTGAGGATGGCGCGCGGCATATTCGGGCGACGTCCAGACCAGCAGCGGCACTTCGAGCTGATGGAATGACGGTCTCGGGGAGGCGTGGAGGAACGCATTTCCGTCGTCGAAGATGTCCTCGCCGTGGTCCGACGTGTACATCATGGCGGCCGGACAACCGCATCGTTTCAGCATAGTGATGAGGTCGGCGAGCAGCCGGTCGGTCTGTCTGATGGTGTTGTCGTAGGCGTTGACGAGGCTCGCGCGGTTCTCCCGCCGTGCGCTCATGTCCCTGTCGGGGCGGAAGTGGGAACCGTCGGCGGCGTAACGCTCGTTGTAGGTGAAGTGGGAACCGTAGGTGTGGAGCACAATCAGGAGCCGGCCGTGGCCGCCGTCAAGCTCCTTTTTCACGTATCCGAGCAGCTCACGGTCCATCACATTGCGTCCTTCGGGGACGCTGTCCTTGATGAATATGCACCTGTCGGCTTCCTCTCCGAAGAAATCTATGAACGAATGATTGCGCTTCTGGTTTGAAAGAAACGCCGTGTGGAAACCCGCCTCACGGAAAGCGGCGGCGATTCCCTTGCGGTAGTATATGCTGTCATAGTCCGTAGCGGAGACCGGCGACAGCAGCATGGGGACGCTCTTGTGGGTCGTGTTCGACTGCGAGAGGACGTCACTGAACACCGTCAGACCGTCCATGACGGCGAGCCGGGGCGTCGTCTCACGGTCGTAACCGTAGAGTCCGAAATGGCTTGCGCGTGCCGTCTCGCCGACGACGAGCACATAGACCTCGCGTCCATCACCGTCGTGGGTGGACGTCGCATTGAAACGGAAGCCGGCCGAGGTCTCCGCATAATGGCCCGTAGCGTATGCCCGTTCTACGGCCAAGGCGAGATTGTAGCATGCGTTGACCGGAAATATGTCGTTCTTCAGGCTGAACGATGGTACAGTTGCGGCGCATACGGCCGTCGCCGCGCATGCCGTTGCAAAGGCTCCGCCGGCCATCCGCCGCTGACGACGGACGAAGCCGCTGTCCAGCCGCAGCCCGCGCCTTATGGCCACCGTAGCCGCCACGAGCAGCGGAATGTAGAGTACAACGACCGTAGTGATAGCCATCAGCAGATTGCCAAGTAGCTCAAAAACCTCGCCGGGGTTGGTCGTCAGGATGTTCAAGAACATATCCACGGAAATCGGACCGCAACCGAAGAGATAGAGCAGCACGATCTGGAAAGCGGAAAGAAACACAAAGAAGAACATCCACCACACCGTTCGTCCCGTGTTGCGACTCAGCGAGAGCATGAGCCAGTAGGCCGTGACGGGCAGCAGGATGCCGCACAGACGTGACGCCACGGGAAGATAGGTCTCGGTAAAGAGCAACGCCACGCAGGGGACAGCCAGTACGGCCAGCGCCGCGTAGAATAGGGTGGGGAGGAATGGGCCTGAAGTCTTTGCCATAATCTTGTTGTGGATGGGAAGTTTGGAAGTTATGGGATGATGATGGGATGTTTAAGGGATGATGACGGGAGGGCTAATGGGAGATGGATGGGATGGTTCTGGACTGCATTTTTATTGCCGGACAGAGACTGCCGCCGTCAGAAGGCTTCGTTGATATTGAACAGAAAGCCCGACTGTCCGTTCTTGCCGAAGCCGTAGTCCAGCCGGACATTGACATCTTTCTTGAACTCCCATCTGTAGCCGATGCCGTAGTTCGGCAGTATTCGGTCCATTCTGAGTTCGCCGAAGCGGCTGAACACGCTTCCGCCGCCCAGCCACAGGGTGACACCGTTGCGTCGCCAGACGTGCTGTCGCAGCTCTACCTGTGCCTCCATCTTATGCTTGTCGCGGTAGCGTCCCTCGTAGTAGCCGCGCATCGAGTTCGATCCGCCGAGCATGGCCATCAGCGGCCACGGCGTATTTCCGCAGTTGAAGACGCCCCGTACCTCCGCCGCCACGATTCCGCCGGGCCACACCTGACCGTAGCCGCTGGCCGCAATGTCGGTCGTACTGAACGTGAAGTCGCCCGCAATGAGCCTCGGACGGAACAGCTGCGATACCGCCACGCGTGCTCCCCGGTGGGGATTGGTCAGCACGTCGCGCGAGTCGTAGACCACCGAAAAGCCCGCCGCGCCGCACGACGTCCGTGTGTCCATGCCGTTGAGCAGTTCGGGGCGTTCGACGCCGGTGGCGTTGACATAGTCATACATCAGTGTCGGTCCGGCATAGAGATTGTCGGCCATGCGCATGAGCAGACTTGCCTTTACGCGCGCCTGCCACCGGTTCATCTCCGATTTGTTGGCGTCATCGTCGCCCATATCGTGGCCGATGCCCCAGAAGTCGCTCGGGAAGGAATAGAAATAGACGGTATATTCGAGCCTGTATCTATCCTTCGGCGTTATGTGGCTGCCGCGTATGCCGAGCATGTAGAACCCCACGGTCGACACGTCGCTGAAGAGTGACACGTTCGACGGCGGCAGGAGCGTGTCCCGCCGATCCGTCTTGTACAGTCCGGCGGCCACCAGTCCGAGTCCCAGTTTCGTGTCGGTGCTGTAGTGGGGGCCGCCTATGATGCTGAAGTCAAACTTCCTGTGCTTCTTGTTCTTGTTGGCGTCGTTGAAATAGTCGGCCAGCCGGGTCAGGAGACTGCGCTTCGGTTGTGTGGCCGTAGTGTCGCCGTCGTCTTCCGCGGCCGCGGCCGGCGGACCGTTCCATGCCGCAAAGACGGTGATGGCGATGACGGTAATGAGGTGTTTCATAGATGTACGTTGTGTATTTAAGAGTTTGTTTTCTGTTTCCTTACGGGGCGTGTGGTCAGTAGACCAGGCGGACATTGTCCACCCACAGCGTGTTGCCCGGCGAACCGATGTATGCTCCGCCGTGGCTCGACGAGAACTGCAGGAGCAGATGGGTCGGTGTCTCGCCGGCCGCGGCCCATCCCGTCTCCACGACCGGAACGCTCTTGCCCTTGCTGTTGCGGGCGTAGTCGGTCGAGCGCAGCCCCATCGTGGCGGCGTCATAGTGAGGATTTTTTCTGATGTCGCCGTAGAGAATCTCATATGTCGCGTTCTCCTTCCAGCCGCCGGTGGTCTTTCCGTATTTCACGACCATCGTGCCCACACGCCGTGCCGTGATGTTTCCCTTGGCGTCCTCCGAACGCTTCTGGAGCAGGAGGATGGCTATGGCGTAGTCGCGTCCCGCCACTGTCGACTTGCTGCTGAAGCCCGTCATCTTGATACGGCTGTCTCCTCCCGCCGCCTGCATCTTGTAGTCGAAGCGCAGAGCCTTTGGCCGGCGGGTGAACGGGATGCCCCAGTTGAGGGCTTTCGGGCCGTCCTTCGTTCCCGTGATGGGCTCTTTCATGTCACCGAGGAATATCGAGCCGGCCGCCAGCACGCTGATGTTGACCAGTCCGAGCACCTTGACGCTCTCCACGTGGGTGGTCATCTTGACACAGTGGCCGCCGTTGTGACTGTCCCGATAGACGCAGTTGTTGGTCTTGACGATGCCCGCCACCTTTGCCATGACGTTCGATGTTCCCCACGGCGAGCCTCCTGCGTTGACGTATGGCGTGTTGCCGTCGATGGTCTTCGTTGGTCCTATCTCATAGAGAGTCTTGTCATGGCCGCCGATGATGGCCGACTCGTGGATGTGGCGTGTCACCCAGTGCTCCATGTCACCGTATTTTATGAGTTCCTCCCGCTCCCCGGCGGTCTGGGCCTTCATGCCGATAGAGCACAAGAGCAGCGCACAGATGGTCAGATAGTGATTTTTCATAGGCATATCTTTTTAGTTGATATATGATGCTGGATGACAGTCACGCCGTTGTCCGGAGGCCTCGGCGTTGTGAAATGCTGACATCCCGAATACTGCAAAGATATTATTTTTTCCGATAGGGTGGCTATCGGAAAGGTATGAAAAGTTGGTCTGATTTACTTATTTTAGTATTATCAGGCGGTTTGCCGCGCGTCTTTTCCTTTATTTAGCATTTCCGGCGGAGTGAAAATTCCGTTATGAATGGGCAGGGGATATGACTTAAACGCAAAGGCCGCAAAGGCGCAAAGTCTATGTTTCGGGTATTTCCCCTTACTATAAAACTTTGCGTCTTTGCGGCCTTTGCGTTTGTGTTATGTCTGAAATATGTGTGTTGCAGTCAGAAACGGCACATCAGTTCGACGACAATCTTGTCCCTTTCAGAGACGTTTGGTGTGGCGTCGCTGCCGTAGAAATATTTCTCATAGTTCAGGCGGATGTCCGTTTTAAATGATTTTCCGCCGAGATGAAGAGTTGCTCCGGCCGTAATCCTGTGGCGTCGCGGGTCGTTGACGGTGAGCCGGCCGTCGCCGTTGGGCGTTCCGTCGCTGTGGTCATCCATGTAGTCGTAGCGCCCGAGCAGCGACACTCCGTCGAAAACCTTGCGCAGCGGCAGCCGCTTGGCAACGAAAGCGTCGACGGCATTGACAGCCTTGAAAGCCCCGCCGGAATATTCCTTGTGCAGATATTCGGCCTCGACGTGCCATCCGTGTGCGTGCCAATATGCCCCGCCGTTCCACATCATTATGCCCGTCATGGCCGGTCGCATGTGCATACAACTGACGACGACGCCCACCTGGCCGTCTATCAGAGCCGACGCCTTCAGCGAATAGTTGTAGCTCTTGGTCCAATAGTCCTTCTGGTCCGTCAGTCCCGAACCGTTGAAGAGACCGCCCTCAAGCGTCACCGATGTTCCGGCCGTGGCCGGCACCTCCCCCGGCCCGTCTTTCTCTCCCGACAGACGGAACGTATATCCCGCCATAGCGCCGACATCGCGGATGTTGGCCACCTGCTTGGCGATGAACGAACGGTTGGCGAAATACTGCCGGTGGGGCGAGCGGTGGGCGTCAATGGTGAACGGTACGCGCATCTGGCCGACCGTCAGATTGAGTCCGTCCAAAGGCGAGAGTTCCACGTAAGCATCGCGCATCTTGATTTCGCCCTCATCTGAAAGGTCTATTTCGGCTTTGTAGGCCACGGCGGGCAGTATCCGGCCGGAAGCCGACAGGCGGCAGTTGCGCACTTCAAACCGCCCTTCGTCATCTTCGGTCTTATATTCATATTTTGCCCTGACGGTCCCGTTGAATGTCAGATAGTCCGCCGCCGTCAACTTTTGCGCCATTGACGGCTGTGGCAAAACGGCAGTGAACAATATTGCAGCCGTCATTCCGAGAAAGTCTCTTCTCATATATCGTTGCATGTTTTGGTTGACGCTGCAAAGTTAGGAAATATTTGTTTCAAATATGTTTCATTCCTGTTACTTAAACGATAAATCAGACGATTTTTCTCCCTGCTCCGACATTTATGACGATTGTGCCGTCTGTCAGAAAAATTCTGAATTTAAGTGCGAAATCCAAGGGCACTTTATAAAATTTTCCCGCCGTGCTCCCAAATTTTCAAATCTCGTGAAGGTCAAAATCCGACGGTTTTTTCGGCTGAAAAATCACCGTTTTTGTAAAACACTGTCACACTGCGACTTACAAACGGACGGCCCCCTCTGACTCCCCCAAAGGGGGAGCTTGGGCTTCCCGTAGCGGCCCCGCGGGGTTGCAACGGGGCCCTTATTGCTTTGCAACGGGGCCGCCGTTGCAATCCAACGAGCACGCCGTTGCAGGGTCGCGGGGCCGCCGTTGCACGATGAAACCCACTTTTTTGCCCTTTTCCGGCAATCAAAAATCCGCGAAGTTTTGCAAAATCTGAGAGCCGTAAGGCCCTTAATGGTGTTTGTGAAGCCGCAGGTCTCTCCCCCTTGGGGGAGTCGGAGGGGGCGTCGATAGGCTTTAAGGGCCTTATTGGTCGTGAAAATGTCCGAGAACGGGAGTTTTTATTGCGGTCGTTTTGTAAACAAACTTCATGCGGAGTGAAGAGACTTATATTACAATGCCGACGGTGACTATTACATCTGCCCGATGGGACAGCACATGGAGCGTATCGGAACAGTCAGGTCAAAGACCGAAAGCGGATATGAATCCGAAGCGTCCGATACAGGCCAATAAATGAGGAAAAGCACCTCCATCCGACCTGTTTTTACGTTTTTATCTGGTTGTACGCCCTGAGAACCGAATATTTTTTGAAATTTCCCAGTCCCGTCGCTTCAAGTTCATCGGATTCTCTAAGGCGTCTTAAAAAAAACGGAGGGGTATACCAAAACCTTCATTTTGATGCATCCTCAACTTATAACAATAGTTATCAATTATGTTGCGGAATTGAGGATGGCTAATTTCAGTCCTTTATCTAGGTATTTGCAGTCCCCTACTTCTGTGAATTGCCCCAAAAACAGGTGGCTACGAATACCTACATAAAAACTGAGAATATATATCGCTCCAAATGTCGGATAAACCGATATTCAATCCGCAATGGTTTTATTTGCGGTTAGTGCCTTTATTATTTTCGACCGGCAGAATATCTTCCCAAGTATATTCCCAATAGTAACCAGCGTAACCGTCGGTCTTTTCGTAGACCTTTTCTACATAGCCATCGTTCAACTCGTATGAATATGCATATTCCATTGTGCATTTATTCGACTCATCATTAATTTCACGTGTATGATTTAAAAGACTGAACAAATTGGGCAAACGTTTACCATAATATCCTTGATTATACAAAATGTCATCAAGTGTTATCGCCTCACTAATAAAATCAAATGACATCCAGCCCTTAGAATATTTAATGTCTGAATATGTACATATAACTTTTCCAAAAAGGAAACGACCTGTTGATATAACACCACGGTAGTCTTCCATTGAGGCTATATTGTCTCCATTCCATGTTATAATAGTAGAGCCTAAGTCAATATCATCCACAGATTTCATTTGGATGAGTTTGTTACCATCATATATAAATTCCAGCCAAGCTTTTCCTTTATAACTTTCATTCACTATACGTCCATCTTTCAATGAATATTCATATAATACATTATCATAACGTTTGATGATTTTTTCCGCGCTATATTCGTATGTTGTTATGTAGTGAGTAGCAAATCTATCTTCAAATTCTTCTTGAACGATTCTTCCAGACTCATCATATTCAAAACGTCGCTCTGAATCTAAATAATATTCATCTCTATACATGTGTTTTTGATAACACTTTATTGAGACAAGCCGTTTCCCTAAGTCTACGAATCCTCCAGTCCCATCCTTATCGGATGTTTCAGTGCCATCGTCGTTGTCATCACCATCACTACTGCTGCACGCCGTTAAATTGCAACATAACATAGTGGCCATGAGCCACACGCTAATCAATTCAAATGTCTTTTTCATAAAGAAAATAATTTTATAGAATTAATAAATTATGATATACCAAAATTCCTGCCCATCCGAATTATGCACAATGACAGGTGTGTTCATGCAAAGATAGCACAAAACAGGATGTCCATGGGCAAAATAATGTTGTGGATGATATGACACGCTGTTGTCGATTTATAGACACAATGTAGAACAATACACCACACTTTAACCCGAAAAACGGCATGACAAGGTGAAAGAAAGTCAAAAACAACTGACCGAAAAACATATTTTCGGATATAATTCTTAACTTTGCAGACGGACACAGGCCACAGCCCGGTCCGAGACATTATGGAAAAGAAGCGTTTTTGCTTTGTCCTTTATACAGAATTTCGCCAAAATTATCGGAAGGAGAAAGCGGTCATAAACGCCTCGGCTTGTCGTATATCCACTCCCGACAAGGGGAATATCGATATTCGATCAAGGCGTGGGAGTGGACTGTTTATTTCCGAGAGGGCGTTTGGCGATGCCTTGTATAAGATAGACAGAACATCGTCCTGCGCTTTTTTGTGTCTCCACGAAAACAGTTTTTTGACGAAGGAAGTCACTAAGGGGACGTGCGTGACATGCAGAAAAGGATAAAACAAAGAAACATGTATCACATAGGAAACATGATAAAAGCCGAACTCGACCGACATCCCAAGGCGCACACGGTGACTTGGTTCGCCGCTCAACTGCACTGCGACCGTACGAATGTATATGACATATTCAGGCGGCAAACGATAGATAGCAACTTACTGATGCGCATATCACAAATTCTCAATCACGACTTTTTTCTCGACCTGTCATGCGAGATGAAAAAAGCGAAGCATTGACCGCTACCTCCATATATTAAATAATGGCCCAATAAAAACAAAAGTGTGTTCGGAAATGACACACGACGCTTCTCG
>USFX01000119.1 GCA_900553965.1 uncultured Prevotella sp. | reverse complement strand
AAGCCGCAAAAGCAGCCATGTCGTCGATGTTGGCCTCACTGTTTCCGATGTTCTCCTCTATGTACTGTTCTACACGTTGCAGGAACTTGCGGTCGCTGTCCGACAGATTTCCGGGCAAACTGTCAATGGGCTGCACGTCCGGTCCGGCCTCCGGCGTCTTGCCGCTGTCCAGCAAGGCCATGTACTTGTCGAGCAGTTCGCGGCGCTGCCGGTTCAGTGAGCGGATATAGAACATGGTGTGTATGACTGCCGAGATAATGCCAGCGATGAGCAACCAAAGCATTATCCGTGCCCAAAGTGTCTCATACCAGTGATATTTCACGACGATGACGACTTTGCGGTTGTTGTCCGTCCAACGGCCGTAGCGGTCGGTCGACTGTATCTCCAACACATATTCGCCGGGCTGCATGTCGTAGAACGTAAGTGTGCGCTGCTTGTCCGCCACGCTCCATGCCGCCTCTCCGATACGGCTGCGGTAGCAGATTTCCGAGTTATCATGGTAGCACAATGCGGCAAATGACAGGGAGAAGTTCCTCTCGTCAGTGTCTATGACTATCGTGTCGCGGGCACAGACACCGAGGTCCGGCAGCTTTCCGTTGACCGAAAGACAGGTCAGGCGAATCGGCGGCGTGACATTCCGCGTCTCCATGCTGCGGCGGGTGGCCACATACGCCCCCTGTTCCTGCCCGAATATCCACGAACCATCGTAGAGACGGAGCGGACGTTCTTCCGAAAAATGGCATCTGTCAGTCCAGAAACTGCGCGCGTAGGTAACCGTACGGTCGCTGTCCGGCTCAAACTCCATGACCCGGTCGACGCAGACGACCAATATCCTGCCGTCGTCCTTCATCGTCATGGCCAGACAGGCGTCGGAGGTAAGCGATGAGTTTGCACTGTTGAAATTGGTGAACGACGGCTCCGGCGCCATCAGCTCCTTCCCGTCTATCATGTCTATGCCGTGGTTGACGGTGGCGACGAATATCCGTCCACGCACGTCGGCCGTCACGTCCATGACGGCGTTGTTGCACAGGCTCTCCTTCCTTTCGCCGTCGCGCGTCAGCCGTCGGAACGTTGTCCGACGGATGTCCCGGCGGTCTATCCGGCCCACGACGAGCCCGTTTGTCGTCGCGCAGACAAGATTTCCGTCGGAGGTGATGAGCAGACGTCTCACTTTGTCATGCTCCACATCTGCCTCGCCGCCGCTGAAACCGACAGTTTCGGGATTGGCCGACGACGGATCGGGCACACACTGGATACCGCCGCCGAACGAAGCTAACCACAGACGGCCGTCACGATCTTCCACGATGTGATAGATGACGTCACACAGCCGGCTTTCAATCCGCTTGACCTCAAACTCATTGTCCGACACGGGACGCAGTCGCAGCAAAGCCCCGGGCTTGCATCCCACCCACACATCTCCACAGCGCGTCTGCACAAGACAGTAGGCCCTGTATCCGAAGCGGGTCTTCTCCTTGTGAATACGTCCGTCGCCGCCGACATATCCGATGAGTCGGTTGGTCTTATCATAGATGCGGACGGTTTCGTCATCCTTTGTGGCGAGCCACCAGCGCTGACGGTCGTCTCTCATGAATGCCCTCGCCTGAACGTCTTCCGTGCCGGAGACGAGCGACGCGGGACGATGCTCGCTTACGGTCTTGGTTATGCCGTAGCGCTCTATCTGCCACTGATTTCCCTCTCTGTCAGTGAACGGCGCCGTTCTTTCCAGACTGTTGATGGCGGGCAGGACATGCCGGGCCACGTCATACAGGCGGTATGTCCGCGTGTCAAACATGAACGAGCCGCCGGTTGTCCTGCAGACGATGTTGCCCCGGCCGTCAAGCTCCATCTTCCTTATGACCTCCGAACTGATGTGTGTTCCGTCGCCCGGCCGCGCCTTTATCTGCCGGAACTCATAGCCGTCGTAGCGGCAGAGACCGTTCCACGTCGAGACCCAGATGAAGCCCTGACGGTCCTGGACGATGCCGGAGACGACCCAGTGGGGCAGCCCGGAATGGATGTCGTAGGTGGTTGTGCGCTGCGGATAGGCGCATATCATGTTCAGGCAGAACATTATTAATATAAAGAGGTGTCTCATCGGTCAGCAGTTTGTCGTCCGGTCACAGACCGTTCGAAGAAATATAAACTTCTGCAAATATACGAAAAAAGGCGGCCGTAGCGTCCGAAAAACGTGTAAAAAACGTCCGATGAGCCCTTTTTGCATCATGAATGGGCGCTTTTTCCACATATTTTATGTGTCCTGCCGCTATCTTTGCGGACAATAGCGCCTACCGCGGAACGGCCTCCCGACAAGCCGGTCCGGCCGCGGCCGAAACCCGACCGAAACCGCACGGCAAAGGCGTGAGCAGTATGCACGACAACGTGGAAAGATTCTTGAAAACGAAATTCTATCTATATTAATAAAACCTATGACAATGAACAACAAAAAAAACAAGAAGCCATTATTCCGCTTAGGACTGCTGCTGATGCTGCTCCTCGGTGGAATGGATGCCGCCGCGGTTCAAACAGTGGTGGCAAAGTGGGAATTCACGACGGGCTACGATTCCGAAAAGGACGGGACTGCCATCATCTTCACGCCGAACACATTGGGATGGGCGCGCATCGCCAACACTTATTGGAGTAAGCAACAGCCCTACTTCCTTCCGAACGAATGTGCTATGGTTCCGGAAGACTGCCGCGTGACCGTCCACACGAGCGACGGCCGGTGGGAGGTGACCACCAGCGGCTCGACCCCAAACTATCTGTTGCGCCTCAACACGGCTTCCACCGACAAATTCACGGCGAAGGCCGATTATGCCGACGGCACGAAACACGACCAGTATTTTGAAGTCTCCATGCCGACAACCGACCTCAGCAACATCAAACTGAATTTTGCCATCGGTGACGGTTCCAGCTCGGCAACGAAGTTTGGCGTCGTCTACTCCACCGACGGCGGCAGCACGTGGAATGTTCTCAACGACTACACCGCGGGGGCACACTGGAACACATACGTCGACGCCAACTACGACCTCGACGCCGACAACAAGGAAAGCCTCATCATACGCATGCTGATACAGTCGGCCACGAAGAAGAGCAACTACAACCTGAAGTACGTCAACATCTACGCGGAGGACACACAGGCGCCCCGCCTCAAGGACATCACGCCGGCCGACAATGCCTCAGGCGTCGTTCCGACAGGAAAGATTATCCTCAACTTCAACGAGGGTGTGACAGCGAAAGGCGCCGCCACGGCCACACTAACCAACAACGCCACGGGCAAGAGCCAGAAGCTCTCGCCCGTCGTCAACGTCAATAAGGTGACGTTCGCCTTCGCCGACCTTGACCTCACGACGTCCTACACGTTCAGCCTGCCCGCCGGCTCGCTGGCCGACCTTGCCGGAAACGTCTACGACACGCCTGTCACCACGACATTCACGACATCCGACACACGCCCCGTTCCGCCGCCCGTACTCGAAAGCAAGAACCGTCTCTGGTATCACCGCCCGGCCAGATACTGGGAGGAAGCCCTGCCGCTGGGCAACGGACGGCTGGGAGCGATGGTCAGCGGAAGCGTGGCCGTCGACACACTGCAGCTCAACGAAGACACGTTCTGGGGCCAGTCGCCCAACCGCAACCACAACGCCAACGCCAAATCAGTGCTCTCGCAGGTTCAGCAGTACATCTTCAACAAGAATTATGTGGAAGCCCAGAAGCTGGCCATACCCAACTGGATGTCGACCGCTTCGCATGGCGCGCAATATCAGGCGGCAGGCTGTGTCCTCGTCTCGTTCCCCGGACAACGTTACGACGATGAGGAACTCGGACAGACTGAAGGTGCCGTTGACGCACAGGCATACGTACGCTCGCTCGACCTGTCGGACGCTACGGCCACGACATCATACGTTGTCAACGGCGTGACCTACACCCGGACGGTATTCACATCGTTGGAAGACAACGTGACGGTGATGCGCATTGAGGCGTCCGAACCCGGCAAACTTAACTTCAACGTGAGCTATGCCGCACCGGTAAAAACCAATATGGAGAAACTGGACATCAACAGGATTAACGCCGACGGTATGATTGAGGCGTCTCTCATCCCGTCAAAAGCCCAGTCGGAAAACGTCGACAACAAGCTCAACTGCTATACTTTCATCAAAGTGATAAACGACGGAGGCACACAGACAAACTCCGGGACACAGAACATCATGCAGAGCGGTCTCGTGGCCGGCAATCCGAAGGCACCGGCCATAGAGGTCAAGGACGCCACATCGGCCACCATCGTCATTTCGTCGGCCACCAATTTTGTCAACTACAACGACATCAGCGCTGACGCGGAGGCCAAGGCTCTGGCCTACATGAACGGCTATCTCGCCAAGAACAAGGACTATGAGACTGCGCTCAACGATCACGTTACAAAATACAAGGAGCAATTTGACCGCGTCAGCATCGACCTCGGCACCAATGACGAGCAGGAGAAGAAGGACACGGAGACGCGCATAAAGGAGTTCAAGACGACAGTAGCCGACCCGGGACTCGTGGCAAACTATTTCCAGTTCGGACGTTATCTGCTCATATCCTCATCCCAACCGGGCACGCAACCGGCCAACCTGCAGGGCATCTGGAACCCTAACGCACGCCAATATCCGGCATGGGACTCAAAATATACGTCCAACATCAACGTCGAGATGAATTACTGGCCGGCTGAGGTGGCCAATCTGTCCGAGTGTCACGACCCGTTCATACAGATGGTAAAGGACGTTTCCGTCACCGGTGCTGACGCCGCAAAGGAAATGTACGGCACACGCGGATGGGTGCTTCATCACAACACGGACATCTGGCGCACAACGGGAGCCGTTGACAACGGAGCCGTCGGCGTATGGCCCACATGCAACGCATGGTTCTGCTCCCACCTTTGGGAAAAATATCTGTTCTCTGGCGACAAGACTTACCTTGCGGAAATATATCCGGTCATGAAGGGATGCGCCCAGTTCTATCAGGACTTTTTGGTCAAAGACCCCAACACGGGATATATGGTCGTATGTCCGTCAAACTCTCCCGAAAACCACCCCGGACTCTATTCTTATAATAAGGATGACGGTTCGAAGGTGAACGTGGCACTGTTCGGCGGCGTAGCTATGGACAACCAGATGGTCTACGACGTGCTGAAAAACACGGCCGAAGCCGCACGCGAGCTCGGCGTTGACGAAGATTTCGCAACTCAGCTCGACGAGCTTAAGGCCCGTCTGACTCCCTATAAGATAGGCAAATACGGTCAGATACAGGAATGGCAGGAGGACTGGGACCGCGAGAACACCTCACACCGCCATCTGTCACACCTTTGGGGAGCATTCCCTGGAAATCAGGTTTCACCCTACGTCAATCCGACGGTCTATCAGGGTGTCCACAAATCGCTTGTCGGACGCGGCGATGCGGCACGCGGATGGTCAATGGGATGGAAAGTCTGCCAATGGGCCCGCATGCTTGACGGCGACCATGCACTGAACATCATAAAGAACCAGCTGCGCTTGATGGACCCCAACGCCACGATGAACGACGCCGACGGTGGTACTTACGCCAACATGTTTGACGCTCACGCTCCCTTCCAAATCGACGGAAACTTCGGCTGCTGCGCCGGTGTCGCCGAGATGCTGCTGCAGTCTCACGCCGGATTCGTCCACCTGCTGCCCGCCCTACCCTCGTCGTGGAAGAACGGTGAGGTCTGCGGTCTGCGCTCACGCGGCGGCTTTGTCGTCACCGAGCTGAAGTGGAAAGACGGCAACGTAGAGTCCGTGAAGATCAAATCTACCGTCGGCGGCAACCTCCGTCTGCGCAGCCATACGCAGCTGAAAATGGCTGACGGGATGCCGCTGACCACGGCCTCGGGCGACAACACCAACGCGCTGACGCAACCATACGTCATGCCCGACCCGATAGTTGCCGACAAGTCGAAGATCCCTTCGACCACGCTTCCGACCTCTTATCTCTATGACATCCCCACAACGGCCGGTCAGGAGATTGAGCTCATCAACATCTCCGGAACCGTCGGCATCGTCAACGCCGGCGCCGCCTACTCCTCCGCCGCTGCCAACGACAGGCTGTTCAAGCTCAACGGCCAGCCCGCAACGGAATCATACCGCGGAATCATTGTCAAGAATGGCATGAAGTATAGCAACCGGTAAGACGATATCATAGATTAGACATACACAAAAAAATCCCGATATACGGCGATGCTGCATCACCTGTATATCGGGATTTTTTCATTCAAGATATGCTTTATCGGCTCAAAACTACTATAAATCAGCGGAAAATCGGCTCACGTTGAGCCGACAAATGCCTTTTTCGGGACTTTTTGAGCCGATAGGCATGTAAGGCCGGCCGTGGCGGACACCGTCAATTGACATCCTCCGACACGTCGGTCGTCACGTGGCTGCCAAGATATTTGCGGTCAATCTCACGCCATGAGGTCGAGTGCGTCAGCTCCTTCTGATTGCAGAAGCGGCAACGGTGCTCCTGTTCATAGTCCGTTATATGCAACAGCACCTTATAATCGTGCATGCGCACCGTCCGCGTTGTCTCCGTGTGGTGCTTCATGTTAATCCTATCTGTCGAGACATGCTTATTGCCATAACCGTCAGTTCTGGTGGTGATGCGATCAGTCCACGTGTCCCACTTGCGCACGTGCTTGCCCAATAGTTCGCCCTCCTTGCTTTCGTCCACCCACTCGTCGTGCTCGCGGACGATGCGCTCGGCGACCTGTCGCCAGCCGAGACAGCGCACGTGCGGAACGTGGTCGAGCGGCGAGGCGGTGAGCAGGAACAGATAGGACGACGCCATGAAGATGAACGCGAGGAACGGCCAGAAGACGCCCCACAGAAGCATGAGCACGCTCCAAACATAGACGCTGCCGATGGTGACGACGGCCAGAAGCAAGCGCAAACTCTTGTCACCGAGGGGATAGTAGACATGGCGGAAGCGGACGAGGAAGCCCATCAGAAGGGTCGGCGCGGCGCCGGTGCAGAACACCCACACGAAGAAACCGCCGACATATAGCACCATGAAGATGCCGAACAGCGTCCACATCCACCATGAGTCCGGGGTCTCGGACTCGACATCCTTATACAGCGGACCTTGTATAAGACTGCTCAGCCAGTCCGCATCGACGATTCCGGTCACCAACGGCAGTCTCTTCAGCAGCCAGTCGCTGCGGTCGCTCTTATAAACCAACTCGTATGACGAGGCTACAAGCGAGTCGTTGAAGGTCACGACGGGACGGTAGAACTTGCCGTCGGATGGGTCGAAGACACGCACCTCAAACTCTGCGACAATACCGCCGGCGGTTCTGGCCACGTGGATGGCAGGACGGCGCAGACTGTCACACTCGCCGAACGTGCGGCCGAGGTAGAGCCGTTCGAACTTGCCCTTCGACATGAACCACGCCCTCGTGTCGGGATTCAGCGTGCGGTCGGACAGGCGATCGGTCATGACGGGCATCAGTTTCTGATAATATATCTGTCCGCTGGTGCCATCGGGATATGTCACGTCATATTTATATGCTTTCTCGTCTATGCCGGTCACCGTCACCGTATCGCCCTTGTGGGCGCCCTTTTTCACAATCATGGGCACGGAGAACTCCTTCAGGTCGATGAATCCGCGTGTGCCGCCGGCCGTCTCGACCCACAGCTTGTGGGGCATCGCGAAACTTGCGCGGCGATAGCCGAGCAGCCGCAGACTGTCGCCGGCCTTGACCTGCGTGACCACGGTGTCACGGCCGGTGTACGACTTCATCACTGTCGTGTGGTCCATGACAATCATCTCGCTGTCGGGATTGATGCGGCCCGTGCTCAGGAACGAGTTGAAGACTAATGTTGCGACGATGGCAACGAGCCATAAGAAGCATGCGGTGGTGGAGTCTGAGACTTTGAACAGACGCGAAAGACGTATTTTCATACTTTAACCGATATTAATTCAACATTTTGCAAATATAGCGAATTAAATCGGATATAACCTCCTTTTTTTCAAATAATTACAGCTGCATGGCATTATTTCCCGCGCGGCCGTATGAACACGGGGACACGAAGACACGGAGGACTATGCAACTCGGTGTCTCCACGTCTCTGCAATCCTTTAAATATAAAACCTCTCTGCGTCTCCGTGACTCTGCGTCGAAAACCAACTGTTAAAAACTCGGAATTAACCGGACAAATGCCTTCAAATCCTTGAAGAA
>USFX01000118.1 GCA_900553965.1 uncultured Prevotella sp. | reverse complement strand
GCCGGTCATGGCCGGCGGCGAATGGTTTGAGCCACGTTCCAGGCTTCAGGTCCAGCTCTCCGGCGGACGCTTTGTCTACGGCGACTGGGGCGCGCGGATGGACGTCACGCGCCATCTCGGCGACTACGCCGTGGGCATATATGGCGTTTGGTCTGAAGGCGAGCACAACGCCGGATTTCATTTCGCCATACCCATGGACCGGCGCTATCATGGCCGGCGGGGGCGTGTGAGACTGCGTATGCCGGAATATTTCGGTTGGGAATATGAGATGGTGTCATACTATAAGTTTGCCGGCGAGAAAATGGGACGCTCCTACGGGACGTGGGCCGACGATAACCGCAGCGCCCGTTATTTTCAGGCTGAGTACATACGTCTGAATCTCCAGCGCATGATGGACGGCGGGGAGCCGGGTGACGTTCTACGTAATGTCCTGCCGGCGAAAGACAGAGAATGACAAAGAGAAAAATCATAATATAAATCCAGTTTAATTAAAAACAAATGATCATGAAGAAAATCAAATTTCTTTTGGGTGCCATAGCCTTAACGGCCGGCACAGGTCTGCTCAGCTCTTGCTTCTCAGACCCCAACGTGGGCATTCCGCCGGAAATGACGACGAGAGTGGACGACAGCTACACGGTCACTGTCAACATCAACGTGGCTGCTCAGCTGACCTACAACGGCGCTGCCGTGTCGCAGACATTCTCTCCGACTGGTGACGGTACGCTGACGGTTTCTGCCAACGGATATGTCACACAGACAATTCCCGTACATCTGGGTGCCGCCAGAATCATCACCCTCGACGTCACGCTGATCAAGACCCCGACGTCAGATGTCAAGGTCGCTGACGCCAACGCTTCTTCCAGCGACATCACCGTGGGCAACAGCGCTGAGAACGTCAGCCAGATGGGACAGGCCAGCATCTTCATCCCCGGAAACGCGACGACGTCAGGTGTCGATGGTGGCAGCTCCTACGGTATCGGTATTTATAATGCGACCGGTACGGCAACGGCCGATCCCTTCGAGGGGCAGAATGTCAATGCTGACGTGATGGTGGCCGTATGTGAGCCTTCCGGTGCTACGTTTGACAGCCCCGTTACGATCACGGTGTCTGCTCCCAACGCCGCCGGAATGGATTTTGCCTGCCACAACGGCAACGAGGCGGTAGCAGCAAACGTTCAGTCTAACTCTGTTTCGGCTGAGGTCAGCCACTTCTCTGAGTGGAGATTTGTGCTCAACGCCCGCGTCCTCAGCATTTCTACGTCACAGGAAACGCTCTTCGACGCCAGCATCCTCGCCGAGGCAGGAAACAATCAGGTTCGCTATATGGCCTATACCGGTGTGTCGTCAAGCATCTCCGGCGTTGCCGAAACGTTCCTTCTCAGCCAGTTCGGAGCTAAGGCAAGACGTGTGGAGAAAGTCGGAAACCTCAATGCGGCAGCCAAGGGCTCGGCTCACGTGCGCATAACGCAGGAGAAGAAAATCATCACTTATCAGTCCGGCAGTGTCACTTTCACCGCAACTATCTATGGCGGCATAACAATGGAGCTGGTTGGCGCTACATACGACACGACCGGACATTCCGGCGGGCGCGGAGGCAACTGATTTTCTTAAGGCTTTTACGTAGGATTTTTTTACAGTGAGCGGGCCGCATCGGAAGAGTCTGCGTCAGGCTTCAGAAGGAAAACCATTGGTTAGTAAAACTCTCCTTCCGCCCGACGCCGCCTCTTCGGATGCGACCCACCTCGTTTGCATGTGACTTTTTAAAGCTCCTCAAAAAATCCCTTGTCATCCCCTCGAAATATCTTTGTCATCTCCTCTACATTCCCTCTGTATTACCTTTGAAAAACTGAAAATTATCTTTTACCGAAAAATAATTGCTGAAATGTTTGGCAGTTTCAAAAAAACGCCGTACCTTTGCAACCGCTTACAAGAAGTAAGGGCGCTTAGCTCAGCTGGTTCAGAGCGTCTGCCTTACAAGCAGAGGGTCGGGGGTTCGAATCCCTCAGCGCCCACACAGGAAAGTCCTGCTATTCCAATTGGAACAGCAGGACTTTTTCTTTTTGTGGTTTCTGTCCGGCGGTGGGACATGGACGGGTCGCCACTATGTATGGATTGAAACAGCTAAAATAGTGGATTGTAACACTCGGCATGATGTATATAAATAGCTAAGATAATGGATTTGAACAGCTGACACGATGTGCGGGTGCTGTCAGTAACCTCACAAACATAAAAAACGCTTCAACAGGTCGCGTCCGTCGACTCTGTCGAAGCGTTTTTGCGGAGAGAACAGGATTCGAACCTGCGAACCGGTTTTGCCGGTTACACGCTTTCCAGGCGTGCCTCTTCAACCACTCGAGCACCTCTCCTTGCGGTTAAGCGGTGCAAATTTACGGCTTTTTTGTCACATTAAGCCATTTTTGTGGCAATATTTATAATTCTTTAATAGGTCCGTACCGTATTTTCAATCCGTCTTTGGTTCTTTTCTGCCGATACGGTCGAATATCCGTCCGAAAACCCTGTCGACGTTCCTGTTCGTCACTTCGGCCATCTCCTCTGGTGTGACGCCGTAGCAGAGGGCCATCCTGTCAAGCACGTGACGCACGTAGGCGCTCTCGTTCCGCTGGCCGCGCATGGGCACGGGAGCCATGTACGGGCTGTCGGTCTCCAGCACGACGCGGTCGCGGGGGATGGTGGCGAGCACCTCGGGGAGGTGGGACTTCTTGAACGTCAGCACGCCACCAATGCCGAGCACAAAGCCGTCGAAGCGCAGCAGCTCAGCCGCCTCGCGCTCATTGCCAGTGAAGCAGTGGAAGACACCGCCCCTCAGCTCGCGCTCATAGCGGCGCAGGATGCTGACCATCTCGTTCTGCGCCTTGCGGCAGTGAATCATCAGCGGCAGGTCCAGCTCTATCGACCAGTGCACCTGCTCCTCGAAAGCCTCCAGCTGCTCGCGCTCAAACTCGCGGCTCCAGTAGTAGTCCAGCCCCACTTCGCCAATGGCTATGAAGCGCGGGCTGGCCATGCGGCGCATCTCCGTGATGACTTCGCGCCAGTCACCGCGCACCTCCTCGGGGTGGAGACCTATCATCGGCCATGCGTAACCCGGATAGCGGTCGCACACGTCCAGCACCGAAGCCACCGACTTGAGGTCTATCGCCGGCACGAAGACACGCGAGACACCCGCCTCGCGGGCACGGCTGACAACGGCGTCGCGGTCGGCGTCAAACTCCGGGCCGTCCAGATGGGTATGAGTGTCGACAAATTCCATGGCCTCACTTCTCCCTCTTCATCATCGCTGCGGCATAGCGGCGCAGCTCCGTCTTGCGCTCCTCGCTGACACCGACCTGCGCGAGCAGCTTCTCACTCTCGGCGAAATATCGGGCGATGCGCTCTTCGCAGAGGCTGCGTATGCCGATCTCGTCATATATCGCGGTGACGGCTGCAATCTTCTCGGTGCGGTCAAATTCCGTCGCCGACGTCCATCGTTCCAGCTCGGCACGCTGGCGGTCGTCGGCGAGCTGCATGGCGTTGATGAGCATATATGTCTTCTTGTTGCTCGTGATGTCGCCGCCGATGGCCTTTCCGAAGATTGCCGGGTCACCATAGACGTCGAGCAGGTCGTCCTGAAGCTGGAAGGCGAGGCCAATCTGCTCGCCGAAGCGGTAGATGAGGTCGGCGTCACAGGCCGGAGCGTCAGCCAGGATGGCGCCTATCTTCATCGCACAGGCCAGCAATACGCTGGTCTTCAGGCGTATCATCTCGATATATTCGGCTTCGGTGACATCGTTGCGGTGCTCGAAATCCATGTCATACTGCTGGCCTTCACCTATCTCCAGAGCCGTCTCGGTGAAGAGGCTGAGAACGGCGGGGAGCTTCTCCGTCTCACACTGGGCCATCCGCTGATATGCCACCACAAGCATCGAGTCGCCCGAGAGGATGGCCGTATTGGCGTCCCAGCGACGGTGAACTGTCGGCTGGCCGCGGCGCACGTCGGCATTGTCCATGAGGTCGTCATGGAGAAGAGTGTAGTTATGGTATGTCTCTATGGCGCAGGCGGGCATCAGGATGCGCTCGGCGTCGTCGCGCCAGAGGCTGTACGAGAGCATCATCAGCACGGGACGGATACGTTTTCCGCCGAGCGAGAGCACGTAGCGGATGGGTTCATAGAGCGATTCGGGACGGCGGTCGTATGGCAGACCGGCGATAAAGCCGTTGACACGGTCGAGGATTTCTTTAGATGTTAGCATATAGTTTATCGGTATTTCTGATTCTTCCTTTATATAATAAGGTGTAGCTCCGGCCCCTGCGGTGTTCACAGCTTGAACACAATCGGTATGGCCACCATCGTCCGGCAGGGACGGTCGTTCTGCGTTCCGGCCCTCCACGCCGGCATCATGGCCATCACTCTCATGGCCTCGCGGTCGCAGTCGGGGTTCAGTGACTTTGCAATCTTCATGTCCGACAGGCTTCCGTCGGTGTTGACGATGAAGCTGATGACGACTTTCCCCTGAACGCGGCGGAGCTGGGCGGTCTTGGGATAACGCAGGTTTTCCGTCAGCCACTTCATCAGTTCGATTGCACCGCCGGGAAATTCCGGCAGGGCTTCAACGACGCGGAGCTTGTCAGGGTCGGTGGTGGCGTTGGCGATGGCCGGCTCTTCTTCGGCTTTTGTCTGGACGGGAAGCTCCTCGTCCGCCGCCGGCAGTCCTTCCTCGTCGCCGTCGGTCTCGGAAGGCGGCGTCTCGGCCAGCGCTTCAGAAACCGCCTTGTCGGTCACGACAACGGTTTCATGAGCCTTCTGGGAATTTGGCTGCGGCTCTGAAGGTTCGCGTGGGGGAAGAGTGGTAAGTGGAATGAGGTCGTCTTCGTGGAACAGTTCGTCCAGAAGTTCGGTATCGTCGGAAGTGGAACGGCTGTCAAGAGGAAGCTCCAGAACGATAAAGAAGATGGCAAGCACAAGCACGAGCCCAAGGAGAAACCTTGATGCCCAGCCCCGTTCGAGGTCAGCCCGTTTGCTCTTCTTTATCTCCATTGTGCTATAATATTCACCGTTATTTTGCGTTATATGAATATCGGGACGTCTATTTCCTGCTACAAAATTAGCGCAGATATTTGAAAAAAGGCGTAACTTTGCCGACAAATTAGTTTAAAATAGATGAAAAAAGCAGCTTTAACCATCGTCATGGCGTTTTTTGCCGCCGTGGCCGGGGCTCAGGAGAGCCGTACGGCCTACAATTTTCTGCGGCTTCCGGTGAGCGCGCACGCTGCGGCGCTCGGCGGTGACAACATAACGATAGTCGAGGATGACCCCACGATGATGTTCCACAATCCGTCGCTGATAAGTTCCGTGAGTGACAAGTCGATCAACCTCAACTACATGAACTACATGGAGGGCGTCCAGACGGCCAGCGCGTCATTCGTCAAGGTGGCCGGAGAACGGGCCACATGGGGCGTCATGGGCCAGTATATGGACTATGGCGAGATGCGCGAGATGACCGTTGACAACGTTCAGACAGGTACGTTCTCGGCCCGCGACATCATGGTGGGCGGCTCGTTCGCATACGCGCTGACCGACCGTCTGGCCGGTGGCGTGACGGCGAAGTTTGTCGCTTCCTATATCGGAAACTACAATTCGCTGGCCGTGGGCGTCGATCTTGGCGTCAACTACTACGTTGACGAGAGCGGACTGTCGCTCTCCGCCGTGGCGCGCAACCTCGGCGGTCAGGTCAAAGCCTACGAGGACGACTTCGAACGCATCCCCTTCGACCTCCAAATCGGTGTCTCAAAGAAGCTGCACGGCGCGCCCTTACGTCTTTCGGCGACCATGACGCGGCTCAACGACTGGCATGGCAGCTTCTTCAACCACTTTGTCGTCGGGGCGGACATACTCATAACGAGCCGCATCTACATTGCCGGCGGCTACAACTTCCGCCGTGCCGACGAGATGAAGATACCCGAGGCGGACGGTGAGAGCAGCCACGGGGCGGGACTGTCGCTCGGCGCCGGTCTCCATCTCGACCGCTTCAAATTGCAGTTGGCATACGCAAAATATCACGTCTCGTCCACCTCGCTGATGGTCAACGTGACCTATTCGCTGTGATTTAATGTCAAAAGGAAGAACATCATACACCATAATATAATATATAAAGACAGTAACGACATGAAAAGAATCACCATAGCTATTGACGGTTTCTCCTCGTGCGGAAAAAGCACGATGGCGAAGGACCTGGCCCGGGAGGTGGGTTACATCTACGTAGACACCGGAGCGATGTACCGGTGCGTGACGCTCTGTGCCATGCGCAACGGGCTGTTTGACAGTAAAGGAAACATTGATGTGCCGGGATTGGAGCGGCTCATGCCTCAGATAAGCGTCTCTTTTATGCTCAATGAGGCCACGGGGCTACCCGAAGTGTGTCTCAACGGCGAGAACGTGGAGCGCGAGATCCGCACGATGGAGGTGTCGTCACACGTCAGTCCCGTCGCTGCGCTGCCTTTCGTGCGTGCCGCCCTCGTCGCCCAGCAGCAGCGGATGGGGCAGGAGAAGGGCATTGTGATGGACGGACGTGACATAGGAACGACAGTCTTTCCAGACGCCGAACTGAAAATTTTCGTCACGGCCGACGCCGGAGTGCGTGCCCGCCGCCGCTACGACGAGCTGAAGGCAAAGGGCATGGATGCTGACCTTGAGGACATTCTCCGCAATGTCGAGCAGCGTGACTACATAGACTCCCACCGTGAGGTGTCGCCGCTGACCAAGGCCGCTGATGCCATCGTCTTGGACAACAGTCACATGACCATTGCCGAGCAGAAGGCGTGGCTCATGGAACGCTTCGCCGCCGCCGCTGAATAAGGCCCGGCTTCACCGCCGACAGGAAACCGCCGCATGCTTCCAACACATGCCGTAAGTTTCCTGTCGGTGCTTTTTATATACAGACTGCAACCATGCCGCCAATCAAAATGAGCCGGAAATCATTTTGATATACCGCTACGAGTTGTGTGAGAGATGGCATGAGATGATTCTCTACAGCATGAAAAAGAGAGTGTATCTGGATTTTGATACACTCTCCTTGCTTTTTATATAGATATGGTCTTCCGTTCTTTTTTTATTTCTTCACAATCTTCTTCACGCCCTTAACTTCCGGTGCTTTCAGGTCGGTGATGCTCTCGTTCTTCACGTCATCCAGCATGACGGCCGGACGGTAGTCCGTCTTCTCGGTGCGGAACGTGACGTGGTTGATGTCGAGGCCGTCCACGTGGCGGGCGTAGAGACCGTAGGCCGGTGTGGGGCCGGCGAAGCGGGGTTCGGGATAGTTGGTGCCCTGTTCTCGGTATTCGCGTTTGGCAAGGTCGGCCGTGCCGCCGCCGCGATAGGTTATGCGGATGTTGTTGAGGGCGATGTTGCGCAGCGGCTGGTCGGGCATGCCGGTGACGATGATGCCGGCCAATGAGTCAACATCGTCGGCGATGACGTTGCTGATCTGTATGTCAGCGCCCGTGGACACCGTCGTGCGCTCCTTCGGGCCTCGGTTGCGGCAGCCGGTGGTGATGTAGATGGGGTAGTGGTGGACGTGGCTCATGGTGATGTTGCTGACCACGACGTTCTCCATCAGTCCCTGGTCGACCTCCTCGAAAGCCAGTCCGCTGCTGTACATGAACGTGCAGTTGCTCAGCGCGATGTTGCGGTAGCCGCCGTTCGACTCCGTGCCCAGCTTGAAGCGGCCGCACACCCAGTTGACCTTCTCCGGCACGTAAGTCCCGTCGAGCAGCGTTCCCATCTTATATCCCGTGATGACACAGTTGGTCACGGCGATATGCTCGCACAGTACGGGGCGTTTCAGCGCATACGAACTCTTGAGCACCAGCGCGTCGTCGCTTGGCGTGTTTATCTTGCAGTTGCTCACCGTCAGATACTTGCAGCAGTCGATGTCGAATCCGTCGCGGTTGGTGTCGATGGTCACGTTGTCCACCGTGCCGAGGTCGCAGCCCGTCATGATGATGGCAAAATGGCCGCCGCGAAAGATTGTTATGTCGCGGATGAGCACGTTGCGGCACTCCTTCAGCGCTATCGCCTTGTCGCCCGTACCGATGCTTCCTCCCTGCAGGTTTCCGCCTTTCTCCGTGTCTTTCTTCGTCAGTCCCTTTCCGTCAATCATTCCGCGGCCCGTGATTGATACGTTCTTCTGTCCGACGGCCCAGATGAGGCTGTTGTGGAAATAGGTGTGTCCGCCGTCCTGATATGCCGGCCCTTCCCACGGCTCTGATTCATCGTATGCTTTCATCGACCCGGGGGCGGCGAGGATGGT
>USFX01000117.1 GCA_900553965.1 uncultured Prevotella sp. | reverse complement strand
GGCGGTGGCCGTTCGCCCGAATGAGGATTTTCGGGCAGTGCGTGTCGTATGGACGATGAGGACCGTACGGATATATTCATCTGTTGCGTGTGCGAAGGAATATTAGGGTAGGGAAATTCATGCCGTGATTGCAAATCCGTTACAACGTGAAAAAATATGCGACTGATTATTTCTTCCCGTCGTGGAATATATTGCTGCGTTGCGTTTTTTTATTCCCCAAAAGATTGAATGTCAAAATAAAATTGTATTTTTGTACGTCGTTCCGTTGGTGACGTGGATGTTAAGGCAATCCTGTCATCACCCGCATGATAGGCAAGAGAACATAATCCTTGGTCTTGAATAAGGCGGATGTGCCATGATAAAAGAAACCTAATACCACAATAATATATAATAGTATATGAAAAGAGAATCAGTCTTCCTCCGTATTCTGATGGTTGCCGCCGCGGGCCGTCCCCGTGCTTTCCGTCTCGTGCTGCTGGCGCTGGCGTTCTGCTGTCAGGCGGCGGTGGGGCAGAGGAAGTTCCAGTATATCGGGGCCGAGAAGGGACTGCCGGACGGCGAGATTACCAGTCTCATCACCGACCATCGCGGAACGCTGTGGATAGGTACGAACGCCGGACTGGCCCGCTATGACGGCCATATCGCCACGACCGTGGCCGACAACGCCGTCTCGAATATCTACGAGGACGGTGAGCACAATCTCTGGATACATTCCGGCGACACGTTTCTCCGCTATCTGCGCCGCGACCACCGCATGGACGACCGGACCGAAGAGTTCTTCGCGTCCATCGGTGTCGACGCCACGACGAAGAAAGCTCTTGTCACGGACAGCGGTGACCGGTTGTGGGTGCTCACCGAACGCCGGCTCTACTGCTACGACTTCGCCCGCCGCAAGCTGCGGACGATGGCCCCGGCCAAGCCCCAGTGGACAAAGGCCGAACACGTATCCATCGCCGAGGACAACCGCTGCATATACATCCTCGCCTGTCCCGGGACTGTCATGTCGTCGGTCGACAAGGAGAGCGGCGCGACCGGCTCCATACAGATTCCGGCGGCGCTGATCCACAGCCGTCCCTGCGTCTTTGTCGACAGCCGGGGACTGCTCTGGATCTACTCCACGCTCAGCGAGCGGCTCTACCGTCAGTCGGGCGGGGCAGGGGAGTGGACCGCCGTTCCGCTGCCCTCAGACGGCGCCGCTCCGCTTCACGGCTCGCCCAACGCCATCCGCCGCATGGCCGACGACGGCAAGGGAAGCCTGTGGATAGCCACCGACCACCGCGGACTGTTCCGCTACGACACGGTGGGCGAGGCCGTCACGTCCCATATCACGGCCGACGCCAACTGCAGCGACTGCGGCGAGATGGCCGAGAACAATATCAACACGATGATTTTCGACCGCCACGGCACGCTGTGGCTGGGCCACTACAAGCGCGGAATATCCTACAGTAGTCCCGAGTTCAGCATGTTCAACCGCCTGGCCAAGGACTGCGGCGACGTGACGACCATGCTCACCTCGCGCGACGGTACGCTCTGGATCGGCACTGACGGCAACGGCCTCTTCCGCTCCTCCGGCGGCGACATCAGCCGCACGCCGCTGCGCGACATGGTCGTGGCCTCGCTCGTGGAGGACCGCCGGGGGCGCATCTGGGCCGGAACATACAACAGCGGTCTCTACTGTCTCGACGGCGGGCGGGTCGTGAAACGCTACTCTACGGACGATGGCAGTCTGCCGACGGACATGTCGTGGAAGATTGCCGAGGACGCGGCCGGCCAGATATGGATATGTTCGGCGTTCCACCCGCTGATGCGGCTCAATCCAGCCACCGGCCGCTACGCCTACTGCAAGAATCAGGAGGGGGCCGACGTCTTCGGACTGTCCATGTCGCAGGACCGGACGGGCCGGCTCTACATCGGAACCATCTACGGACTGTGCGTCGTCGACACGCGGGCGGGGCCCGCCCCCTGCGTCTACGGCAACCGACGTGGCGACCGCCCGTTCCTCAACCAGCAGATAATGGCCCTCTGTCATGACAGCCGCGGCATTCTCTGGATGGGCCACTACAACGGTCTGGAGGCATGGGACACGCGGACGGACTCGCTCTGGACGTTCACCGCCGGAAAACATAGCATCTCCAACAATCTCGTGAAGAGCATCCGCGAAGACGCCCAGGGAAATGTCTGGGTTAGCACCGCGGGCGGCATCTCGCGCATTAGCGTGGCTGACCGCCAGACCGGCGACTTCAACGTCCACAACTTCCGCCATGTCGTCAACGAGAGCAATAATTATTTCAACAACAATTCCTCGACGCTGGCCGCCGACGGCACGGTGCTCTTCGGGTGTGTCAACGGCTATGTGGCCATCCGTCCGCAGAACTATCAGGCGACGGCAAGCGCCCCGCCTCAGGTCTTCTTCTCCTCCATCACCGTGGGCGGGTTGCCTTTCGACGAGACTGCCGGGGAAATCAGTCTAAGCTACAGCGACCACACGATAGAGCTGCGCCTCATGACGGACAATCCGGCCGGCGCGCCGGCCACCGCCTATGCCTACGCCATAGGCGGTAATAATGAATGGATATGTACCAACAGTCCTGTCATCTCGTTCGCCTCACTGGCCCCGGGAACATACGTCATACGCGTGAAGGCGTGCAACGGTGACGGCGTCTGGAGCGGCGAGCGCAGCCTCACGATCAATGTCGCACCGCCGTTGTGGCGCTCGCCGCTGATGTTCTGTCTCTATGCCATGCTGATTGTGGCCGGCGCTGCGGTGTTTGTCGTCGGCTCGCGCCGGCGCACGGCACGCCGTCTGCACCGTGAGCGGCGTCAGATGGAGCAGGAGAAGAACGTCCGTCTGGCCGAGATGAAGCTCCGCTTCTTCACCAACGTCAGCCACGACCTGCGCACGCCGCTGACGCTCATCATCAGTCCGCTGCAGACGCTGCTGCGCGAAGAGCTGCCCGACGGAATCACGCGCCGGCTCCAGATAATGGAGAAGAACGCCCGCCTGCTTCAGGAACAGATCAACACTTTGCTCGACTTCCGGCGTCTCGACGTCGGCGCCGAACGGCTTCAGCTCCAGCCGGGCGACATCGCCGTCTTTGTCCGCGACGAGTGCGAGCAGTTCTCGTCCTACGCCGCCGACCGCTGCATCAGCTTCTCGTTTGAAAGCGATGTCGAGTCGTTGCCGGCGAAATTTGACAGCGACAAGATTCACAAGATCATCTACAACCTTCTTTCCAATGCCTTCAAATATACTCCCGACGGAAAGTCCGTCGCCGTCATCCTTCGCCGCACGGAAGGCGGTGTGGAGCTGAACGTGGCCGACAGCGGTCCGGGCGTTGCCGACGGCGACAAGCAGCTCATCTTCGAGCGCTTCTATCAGTCGGCAGCCCACGCCTCCGTCTCCGGAAG
The DNA here is from genome assembly GCA_900553965.1 of uncultured Prevotella sp. GTDB lineage: Bacteria > Bacteroidota > Bacteroidia > Bacteroidales > Bacteroidaceae > Prevotella. The sequence goes on along the minus strand of USFX01000117.1, from coordinate 4,931 downwards.
CCAGCATCTCACGGGCAGCGGAATCGGACTCCATATCGTCAGCGAATATGTCCAGCTGATGGGAGGAACGATCGGTGTCAGCGACGGACCGGAGGGCGGCGCTGTCTTCACCTGCTATATTCCTGTCGCCGAAACCGCCGGTCAGGGCGCTGCGGAACAGGTGTACGACGGTGCGTGCGGAGCGTCGGACGCCTTCACCGTGCTTGTCGTCGATGACAATCAGGACATGTGCGAGTTCATCGGCACGTCGCTCTCCGACCGCTACCGTGTGCTCACGGCGTCGGACGGCGAGGCGGCGCTCGGGGTACTGCGCCGTGAGACGGTGAGCCTCGTGGTCAGCGACGTGATGATGCCGGTGATGGACGGCCTCGAACTGTGCCGCCGCATCAAGAGTGACCTCCAGCTGTCCCATATCCCCGTTATCCTCCTCACGGCCAAGACGGCCGAAGGGTCGGTCATGGAGGGATATGAGGCGGGCGCTGATGACTATCTGGTCAAGCCGTTCAACGTCGACATGCTCAAACTGCGAATCAACAAGTTCATCGAACTGGCAAAGATGAGCCATCGCCGGTTCCGTCAGAAGGTGGACGTTGCACCGGACGAAATCACCAGTACACCGCTCGACGAACAGTTTCTCAAGCGTGCCATCGAGATAGTGGAGCGCCACATCAGCGACTCCGACTTCTCGGTTGAGGCGCTCGGTCAGGAGCTGGCCATGAACCGCGTGGCTCTGTGGAAGAAGCTCCAGGCCATCACCGGCAAGGGACCGGCCGACTTCATACGCTCCATCCGTGTCAAGCGCGGACTGCGGTTGCTCGACGCCGGCGAGATGAATGTCTCGGAAATTGCCTACGCCGTCGGCTACAATACCGTGAAGCGCTTCACGGAGAATTTTAAGGCGGAGTTCGGAATAACGCCGAGTGAATATAAGAAACGTAATGCCAAGCGGTGAATAAACTTCTAACTCTCTGATATCCAACGGTAATGACGCCAACAGGGCGTTTTGTTATTCTGACGGCAGATAACAAAAACGCCCTTTTTTATAACAATTTGCCTTATTGTTTTTGTATTTTTGGTTTACTTTTGTACCCGTAATCCGATAACGGATCTTTACCTTATTCTATTAATATATCGGGCGCGGGCGCGCAATCGGCGACATAAAACCGGCCGGAAGGAAGGCAGGAATAAAGATGGAAGACGCATCCCGACGACACGACATCACATATGACGAGGCATACCAATAACATAACATGTTACCACATATAATAATTACTAACATAAAAAACATGAAATGATGAAGCGAAAAAAACTATTTAGGCTGACGGAGAGCATCAGATGTCTCTTCCTCATGCTAATGCTTGTCATGATTTCCACAGGCGCCGCCGCCCAGAACGGCACGCTGAAGGGAAAGGTGACCGGTGCGTCTGACGGCGAACCGCTGATTGGTGTCAGTGCCGTGGTCAAGGGAACGACCAAGGGCGGTGTGACTGACTATGACGGCAACTACACCCTGACCGGACTGAAGCAGGGAGACGTCATCGTCTTCTCCTATATCGGCTACCTCAAGAAGGAGCAGACCTATACCGGCCAGACCGTGATGAACGTGAAGCTCGACAGCGACAGCAAGACTCTTGAAGACGTCGTTGTCATCGGCTATGGAACGATGAAGAAGAAGCTCGTCACCGGAGCCACGATGCAGATCAAGGGTGACGACATCCAGAAGCTCAACACGGTCAATCCGCTGTCAGCCATGCAGGGACAGACACCGGGTGTCAACATCGTGTCTACGTCGGGACAGCCCGGCGCTGCCATGAGCGTCACCATCCGCGGACTCGGTACGGTGGGCAACTCTCAGCCGCTCTATCTCATCGACGGTATTGCCGGTGATATCACAAACCTCAATCCCGCCGACATCGAGCGCATCGACGTCCTGAAGGATGCCGCTTCGGCCGCCATCTACGGTGCACAGGCCGCCAACGGTGTCATCCTCGTCACGACAAAGGGCGGCAAGGAGGGAACAAGCCGTATCTCGTATGACGGATATGTCGGTTGGCAGACCGTGGCCCGCAAGTTCAAGATGCTCAATTCGCACGAGTACATGAACATCATGGACGAGGCACGTCTCAACTCCGGCATGTCACCCGTTGACTGGGCTTCGCTCGACGCTATCCGCGACGCCAACGGAAACATCTATAACACCGACTGGATTGACAACGCCATCGACGACGGCGCGCTGACCACGAGCCACAACATCGCCTTCACCGGCGGTTCAAAGACCTCTACATACGCCATCTCCGGCGGTTATACCGGTCAGGATGGTGTCATCGGAGGTAAGGATGTCTCTTATTATAAGAGGTATAATTTCCGCGCTAATTCCGAATACAAGATGTACGACGGCCTTATCACCGTCGGAGAGCACGTCAGCTTCGTCTGGAAAGACAGCCGCAACATGGGCACGGGCAACATCAACAACAACAATCTGCGCTCGGCATTCTCGGCCTCGCCAATCATACCCGTCTACGGTCCGGACGGCGACTACAACAATACGGCCGGTTCTGACTGGAACGTCAACGACGGAAATCCCTACGGTACGATGATGGTCAACCGCTTCAACCGCTCCAAGAGCGGAACGCTTGACGCCAACGCATACATGCAGGTGGAGCCGATAAAGAACCTGAAGTTCAAGACCGTGTTCGGCATAAGCTATAACGCTTCCGACTACCGCTCATACACTCCGTCCTATGCCTTCTCCCCGCAGGGCGGCAACACCGAGGACAATGTGCGTCAGAACAACGGCCACGGCATGTCCATGGTCTGGACCAACACCCTGTCCTACGACTTCACGCTGAAGGGCGGCCATGACATCACGGCGCTTGTCGGTTCGGAATGGTCAAGCTACGACGGCAGTCAGACCGAAGGATACAACTCCGGCTTTGTCCCCGGCTTCAAGGACTGGGACCACGCCTATCTCGACAACACAAACGGAAAGGCTAACATGTCGGTCAAGGGTCATCCCTACGATCCCGTGCGCAGCATGTCCTACTTCATGCGTCTCGGATGGGCGTGGAAAGACCGATACATGGTCAACGCCACCCTGCGTGCCGACGGTTCTTCGAAATTTGCTCCGGGCAAGCGCTGGGGCTATTTCCCGTCAGTGTCGGCCGGATGGACCATCAGCGAGGAGAGTTTCATGAAGAGCATGAAGTCGTGGATGGACTTCCTCAAGGTGCGTGTCAGCTGGGGACAGGTGGGTAACGCCAATATCAACTGCTGGCAGTATCTGGCTCCTGTCGTGACGACCAACACCAACTACAACTTCGGTACCAACGGAGGACAGGAAGGCTGGACCACCGGCTCATATCCGAGCCGTCTTGACAACACGGACGTGAAGTGGGAGACATCAGAGCAGTTTAACGTCGGTATCGACGCGCGCTTCCTCAACAGCCGCCTCTCGCTGACGGCCGACTGGTACATCAAGAATACCAAGGACTGGCTCGTTCCGGCTCCGGTGCTGGCCACCGCGGGAACGGCAGGCCCGGTTATCAACGGCGGTGACGTCAAGAACACCGGTGTAGAGCTTGGACTGACATGGAACGACCATATCGGACGCGACTTCACATACAGCGTCGGCGCCAACTTCGCATATAACCACAACGAGGTGGGCAACATTCCGACGGAAGACGGAATCATCCACGGAAACCCCAACCAGATATATCAGAACGCCGAGGAGTTCTACCGTGCCGAGAACGGCCACGCCATCGGTTACTTCTGGGGCTACCGCACGGCCGGAATCTTCCAGAGCAAGCAGGACATCGACAGCTGGATTGCTGCCGGCAACGGTGTGATGCAGGCAAATGTCCAGCCCGGTGACGTCAAATACGTGGACATCAACCGTGACGGTATGATTGACGACAAAGACAAGGTGGACCTCGGCAACGGTCTTCCCAAATATACTTTCGGCTTCAACATCATGCTGGGATGGAAAGGCTTTGATCTCGGTCTGAACGCCACTGGTGCTGCCGGTTTCAAGATTGCGCAGTCGTACCGCAATCCCGACACGTCACAGGCGAACTACAGCCGCAGCATTCTCAACCGCTGGACCGGTGAGGGCACGAGCAACAAAATGCCGCGTGTGACATACAATGACGTGGGCAACTGGCTCTTCTCTGACTTATATCTGCAGGACGGCGACTACATCCGTCTGCAGAACATAACGCTGGGCTATGACTTCAAGCGTCTCATATCGTGGAAGGGCATATCCAAGCTGCGTCTCTACGTACAGGCACAGAATCTGCTGACGCTGACCAAATATGACGGAATGGATCCTGAAGTGGGCTCGTTCAACGGTACGGATGCCAATCACCTCAACGCCGACGGTTCCATGACCCATACATGGGTGTCAGGAGTGGACATGGGATATTATCCTCATCCGCGCACGTTCATCGTTGGTGTGAACATCGCTTTTTAACCGATAATAAAGACAATATAATATGAAAACGAAAGATATTTTCTTAACGGGCACAATGGCCCTCACGGTATTTGCCGTGACATCGTGTTCTCTCGACACTGAGTCGATGACACAGATGAACGACGAGACCGCTTACCGCAACCTTGAAGCGGCGGAAATGGCTCTCGTGGGATGCTATGACGGATGGCAGCGTACTATAAGCAGCGAATCAGTTGGCATATATATGCTGGCAGAGTTTGCCTCAGAACAGGCTCATGGCGGTCTGGGACTCTCGGACGCTAAGAATAACAATGCCATCGATCAGTTTGACTTGTCCATCGCCCCTTCATACAACGACCTTTTCAATGCAGACTGGACCAACTATTACGCCGCCATATTCCGTTGCAACAAGATTATTGTCAACGAGAACACGACCGAGTGGGGCTCAGAGGCTGACAAGGGAGGTGGGCTCGGTCAGGCACGT
>USFX01000116.1 GCA_900553965.1 uncultured Prevotella sp. | reverse complement strand
CAACACCGCTCATCAAGGTAAACCGCACAAAATCCTACGGTGCCGACGTTGTCTATCGCGGTGTTGACCGTGGCTACACAACACCTTATTACTTAACGGCTTCCTTCAACTGGGGGGGTAAAGACGGTGCAAATTCATGGTCTCAGCGCGGAACCGTATGGCAGATTGAGAACGTCCTCTCATGGGCTCGCACGTTCGGTAAGCATGACGTCGGCGTCGTGCTCGGTCAGTCGGCCAAGAAGTCTACGGGCTTCAGCGTGTCGGCCAGCAAGAACTATCTCGTTGACGAGAACCACCCGTGGGTTGACTACGCCACCGGTAGCGGTGAGGGTGAGATCGGCGCTGGTGCCGGTCCGTGGGAGACGGCAACGCTGGCTTCTCTCTTCGCCCGTGTGTCCTACAACTACGACGAGCGCTACATGCTTCAGGCCACGGTGCGCCGTGACGGTTCGAGCCGCTTCGGAGCGAACAACCACTACGCCACCTTCCCCTCGTTCTCTCTCGGATGGAACGTCACCAACGAGTCGTTCATGCAGCCCGTCAAGAAGATCATGAACAACATGAAGGTACGCTTCAGCTGGGGTAAGAACGGTAACGAGGCCATCGGTAACTTCCGCTATGCTGCCTATACATCGGGAACCGGCTCCTATAACGCCGCCTTCGGAAAGGACCCGCAGAAGTATATCGGTACACGTGCCGGCGGTCTGGCCAATCCCGACCTGAAGTGGGAGGAGAGCGAGCAGACTGACTTCGGTATCGATTTTGCCTTCCTGAACAATGCGCTGACCTTCTCTGTCGACTACTACGTGAAGAAGACCAACGGCATGCTGATGGACAACCCCATCCCTGACTATGTGTCTAAGGACAAGCCCGTCGCCAACGTGGGCGAGATGAAGAACTCCGGTGTTGAGTTTGAGCTGGGCTACAAGTGGAACGTGGCTGACGCCAAGTTCGCCGTCAAGGCCAACGCCGCCTATCTGAAGAACGAGCTGGTCAACCTCGGCAACACCACCGGAACGATGGAATATGAGAGCCTCATGGGCGTCGGTACGTTCACACGCGCTGAGAACGGTCAGCCCTGGCCCTACTTCTATGGCTACAAGACCAACGGCATTCTCCAGAACGCCGACGAGGCTGCCGCATACAATGCTCTCTATCACACCAACGAGGCCGGCGAGCTGGTCAATCCCTCTGCTCCCGGTGACTTCCGCTTCGTCGATGTCAACGGTGACGGCAAGATTACCGACGACGACAAGACAAAGATTGGTAAGGGTATGCCCGACTGGACTTTCGGTCTCAACTTCAACGCCGAGTGGAAGGGTTTCGACTTCATGATGTTCTGGCAGGGCACGGCCGGCAACGACGTCTTCGACGCAACCATGCGCGTTGACAAGAACAATCAGAACCTGCCGTCATGGATGCTCGGCCGCTGGACCGGCGAGGGCACGTCAAACGAAATTCCCCGCTTCGTCTTCGGAAACACGAGCAACCTCGTCTCCTCCGACCTCTATGTCAACGACGCCAGCTATCTGCGTCTGAAGAACATCTCTCTGGGCTACACTCTTCCGAAGTCTATCACCCGCAAGTTCTTCGTCGACAATCTCCGCGTCTACGTGATGGCCGAGAACCTCGTGACCTTCACCAAGTATCACGGCTACGACCCCGAAATCTCTTCGGGCGGAACGTCGCTGGGCGTCGACTGGGGTGTTTATCCGCAAGCCCGCACTTGGACCATCGGCTTCAATCTCGGTTTCTGAAAACATTAGTCCTAAACGATAACCAAACAAGCATATACAGATATGAAACAGAATAAGATTTTAACCATCGGCCTGCTTGCCGCCGCTATGACGGTGACCGGATGCTCTGACAGTTTCCTTGAGCAGGAGCCTGAGACAAAGGCCGAGGTCGGTGCCTACTTCTCCACCGAACAGCATATCACGGAGCAGCTCGTGGGAGCTTACGTGCCTCTCCACAGCTACGACTACAACGGAGCAATCTTCGGACAGCTCAACTGGAGCGACATGCTCGGCGACGACATGCTCGTGGGAGCTGCCGGCATAACCGACCAGGAGGTCTGGCACAACGCCGCCAGCTACAAGCTGACAGCGGCTCTGACCGTCAGCGGCTACTGGACGGTCAGCTATGACGGCATCAGGGCCTGCAACGAGGTGATTGATGCTGCCGAGACCAGTCTCGCTAATGGCAAAATCTCGGAGAGCTACGCTAAGGCCACCATCGCAGAGGCCAAGGTGCTGCGCGCTTTCTACTATACGGTGGTCTGGAAGTGGTACGGAAACATCCCCGTCTTCATGAACCCGCTGACCGCCACCGACCTCATCCCGCAGTCGACGCCCGATGCCGCCTACGAGGCAATCGTCTCCGACCTTCAGTCTGCCATCGACATGAACGTCCTGCCGATGCGCGCTACCGACGAGAACGCCGGCCACGCCACACAGGCCACGGCCTACATGATATTCGCCGAGCTGGTGATGTATCAGAACGACGCAAGCCGTTTCCCGGCCGCGCTGAAGTACATGCAGGACATCATCGCCGGCCCGTATGAGCTTAATCCGTCTTACGCCGACCTGTGGAGTCCGGCCGGAGAGTGGTGCGACGAGTCCATCTTCGAGATCAACTACACCGACGGTCCGCTCTGCGTCCGCAGCTACGACAACCTCAACGGCATCGGCGGAACGTTCATGCCCCAGTGTCTCGGTCCTGACGGAGGCGTCGCTTCCGACGGTGACGTGGCCAACAACGGTTGGGGAACGTTCATCCCGCGTGCCCACTGCCGCGACTTCTATGCCGCCAACGACGTCCGTGGAACGGTGACGCTGCTCGACGACGAGCCGCTTAATCCCGCCGGACGCTGGCAGCAGACCGGTCTCTTCCTCAACAAGTATCTGCCCCGCAAGTCTCATGTGGCTGACGGAACGGGCGGAGCCGACCAGTGCCGCTGGAACGACAACTTCCGTATCTACCGCTACGCCGAGACGCTGCTCAACGCAGCCGAGCTGATTGTCCGCACTGGCGGCGACCAGAGTAAGGCTGACGCCTACCTGAAGCAGGTTCGCGACCGCGCCGGTCTCGTTACGGAGGTTGAGGCTACGCTCGACAACATCCTGACCGAGCGCCGCAAGGAGTTCCTCGGCGAGGGCAAGCGCTATTGGGATCTTGTCCGCATGGACGAGGTTGCCGGTGTCAGCAACGAACACAAGGCGTCAAAGGCTCTCGTCGCCGACAATGAGCCGGTCAACACCAACGGTGACATGGCACGTCTGAATCCGTGGAAGAAGACGAAGAAGTATGTGCCCATCAGCGACGTCGAACTTGCTGCCGCTCAGGGAACGCTGAAGCAGAACGACGCTTATTTCCAGTAATCATGTATATATAATAATGTAACAGCTATGAACAAGATATTTAAATATATAGGTTGTGCGGCGCTTTGCTCCGCTGCTCTCGTGGCCTGTACGCCCGATGAGTTTGACAGCCCCAACGGCGGCGCCCGCCTCAAGGCAGCCGACTATTCCGGCAACGTTGAGATCAGGGTTGACCAGCAGACCAACAATGCCTACTTCACGTTCCGTCCGGCTGCCGGCGTTACGCCGGTGTGGCTCATCGACGGCGTGCAATATAACAGTGACTTCACCTGCAAGAAATATCAGCGCAAGGCTGGCAAGTATGACCTCGGCTTCATGGTGAAGAACGCCAACGGCCTTTCCGTGGACACCGTATGGTTCGACTATACGATGAACAAGACCATCATGAACGGATTCGCCGGATTTGATGTTGATTATGAACACAACCTGTGGAAGACGGCAACGACAAACGGATATTGCAATTATTATAATCCGGACCCGAACTGGGGCAATGAGATTGCCGAGGGCTTCTCTGTAACAAAGGCTAAGAACGACTTCATCCTTTCTTTGCCATACGCTTCATATCAGCAGTGGCAGGCCCAGTTCTTCGTTGATACCGATATCAATACGGTTGAGACAAGCACGTATGACTTCTCTGTCATCCTCACTTCGACGACAGACCACAACAGTGTGACGGTGAAATTGGTGGAAAACGGTGGAAACTACATGCCTTTCCTCAAGGAGCAGATTAAGTTGAAGGCCGGTGAGCCGTTGTGTATCTACGGCAGCGACCTGCCAGGCGGTACGACAACTAACGGTATGCAGCTCGTGTTCGATTTCGGTGGAAATGCCGATAACACGGAGATAACCATCGAGAACATTGTGTTCAAGGACCATCAGTATGACGACGGAACGGTTGTTCCAGCCGACGATCCTGAGCCTGTTTGGGTTGACGTTAACAGCAGCGATAACCTTTGGAAGGCTGCGACTATAAACCATACGTTCTTCTATGCAGATGCAGGATGGGCTCAGCGTCCAGACCCGACGGTGAAAGACGTGGCCGGTGCTTATGTACTGTCATTGCCGGAGTCTACAAATGAGACTTGGCAAGCACAGTGGGTCCTTCACACGGATTTGGCTTATGCCGACCCGACGGAAGAATATGACTTCTGTATCACGCTGACTTCAAACAACGCTACTCCTGCAACGGTCAAGCTGACTCAGGATGATAACGATGATAACTACTTCTTTGCAAGTACGATTGCATTGGAACCGGATGCAGAAAAGAAGTTCTGGGTATCAAAGGTTACTGCTCCCAATGCGATGGCAGCGATGAAGCTGGTGCTTGACTTCGGCGGCAACCCTGCCAATACGGAAGTCACAGTGAAGGACATCATTCTTCAGAAGCATAAAGAATAGATAGGTTTAGTTATGATAATGAAAGAGGGGAGCAGGGTCTGACAGGCTCCTGCTCCCCTTTCTTATTATTGATGTGTTGATACAGTTTTATTAATGTGTGGATACTGGTCCCTTTCAGTGGTATGGGCATTTGCTCAACCGCAGCCGGGACATTCTGATAATAATGACTAAGACATCAAAGATGATAAAGAAAGCACAACTGTTTTTGCCGATTCTCCTGATGGCTCTGCTGTCGTGCAGCAGCAGTGACGGCGGCGACGAACCCGTAGAGACAACTCCGGAAGAAGTGAGGATAAGCGTCGTGCCCGACGAAAGCCACACGGTGGCGTACACCGGAGGCAGCTTCAGTGTCACGGCGTCGGCCTCAGGACCGCAGCTGACGGCCGTCAGCGACGCTTCGTGGCTTCGCGTCTCGGTTGCGGCGCAGAGCAAGCAGGTGGCCAAGGTCAGCGTCACGGCTGACGAGAACAAGGGCGAGGAGCGCACCGGAACGGTCACACTCATGAGCGGCAACGGCCGTAAGGACATCACCGTCCGTCAGGAGGCCGCGCCCGTTGTCGAGCCGGACCCCGAGGAGATGACGGCTCAGAGCTCATACGTTCCCGAGGGATACAGTCTCGTGTGGAGCGACGAGTTCAACACCGAGGACGTCGCGACGGAGGCCAAGGGCTGGAGCTATGAGACCGGCACGGGCGACAACGGTTGGGGCAACAACGAACTGCAATACTACATCAGGCCCACCAAGGGCTCGCCCGTCGGCTTCTGCCGCAACGGCTATATGAACATCGTGGCTCAGAAGCGCAGCGGCCGCGTGGAGTCGATACGCATGAACACCACCCGCGGCTGGCAGTACGCCTACATCGAGGCACGTCTGAAACTGCCCGGAGGCCGTGGTACATGGCCGGCATTCTGGATGCTGCCGGCTGACAACGACTGGACGGCCAATCCATGGCCGCTGTGCGGAGAGATTGACATCATGGAGGAGGTCGGCGTGACGCCCAACGACATCGTGAGCACGCTCCACGCCGACGGTCACAACCATTCCAACGGAACGGAGCGCGGATGGACCGCAACGCAGCACGTGGCTACGGCCGAGAGCGATTTCCACATCTACGCGCTGCTGTGGACGGCCGACCGCATACAGACATTCGTCGACGGCCGGCTCATTCTTGACAAGACAAATCCCGGCACGGGACGGAGTGACTGGCCATATAACGTGCCGTTCAACATCAAGCTTAACCTCGCATGGGGAGGCAACTGGGGCGGCATGAACGGCGTTGACGAGCTGGCGCTGCCCGCAAGATATCAGATTGATTACGTCAGGGTGTATCAGAAGTGAGCCCCGAAGCTAACTTACTTGTTATGAAAAGAAACTCATTGCTCATCATATTCCTGCTCGCCGTCATGACTGCGGCATGGGCAGGCCGTAAACAGAAGAACGCCTTCGTCCGCGTGGAAGGCAAGAACCTCGTCCGTCCCGACGGCATGCGGCTCTTCATCCGGGGTACGAACCTCGGCAACTGGCTCAATCCCGAGGGCTATATGTTCGGTTTCACGCGGACGAACAGTGCATGGATGATTGACCTGATGGTCCGTGAGGCCGTCGGTCCTGACTTCGCCGCGGACTTCTGGCGCGACTTCAAGAACAACTATGTGACGGCGGACGACATCCGTTTCATTGCCTCGCAGGGCGCCAACACGGTGCGTCTTCCGTTCAACTACAAGCTCTTCACCGACGAGGACTATATGGGGCTGACCGCCGCCCAGGACGGTTTCGCCCGCGTTGACAGCGTCGTCAAGTGGTGCCGCGACAACGGGCTCTATCTCATCCTCGACATGCACGACTGCCCCGGCGGCCAGACGGGCGACAACATCGACGACGGCTACGGTTATCCGTGGCTCTTGGAGAGCGAGCAGAGCCAGCGGCTGTTCTGCGAGATATGGCGCTGTATTGCCGAGCGCTACCGCAACGAGACGGTCATCCTGGGCTATGAGCTGATGAACGAGCCGGTGGCCCACTATTTCGACAACAAGGCTGAGCTCAACGCCAAGCTCGAACCGCTCTACAGCCGTGCCACCGCGGCCATCCGCGAGGTCGACCGCAACCATGTCATACTGCTCGGAGGAGCTCAGTGGAACAGCGCCTTCGACATGTTCACGGACTGGACGTTCGACGATAATCTGATGTACACGTGCCACCGCTACGGCGGTTTGGCCACGCGCGAGGCCATCCAGAGTTTCATCGACTTCCGCGATAAGACGGGTCTGCCGATGTATATGGGTGAGATAGGCCATAACACGGACGAGTGGCAGGCCGATTTCGTCAGCGTCATGGAGGACGCCAACATCGGCTATACGTTCTGGCCATACAAGAAAGTGGACGGTTCGTGCATGAACGCCGTGGTGCGTCCGGAGGAGTGGGACAGCGTCATCGTCCGCTTCGCCGAGGCCGATCGCTCGACCTACGACGCCATCCGTGCGGTACGCCCCGACCAGGAGAAGGCCCGCCGGCTGCTGCGCGAGTTCGTGGAGAACACGAAGTTCGAGAGGTGTAAGCCGCAGGAGGGGTATATCAGGTCGATGAAATTGAGGTAAGAGTGATTGTTAGGTAAGAGGTCAGAGTTATGAGTGCAGAGGTATGATTACCTTTATGCGTAGTGCAAGTGCAGAGTGAAGAAGACGGAGTGCAGAGGTATGATTACCTTTATGCCGTAACAGCCCTTAAAGCATATCATACCTCTTCACTCATCACTCAGACTTCTGACCTGAACAACGTCATGATAATATCACGGAATTTAACACTTGAAAATTCTCAAACCAGAGAACGGGAAAGTGGAAATTCCGTCATCCGGTCGCCGATTTTCGACGCCGGCCGACCGATGGCAGGGCCGGGAGGGCCTTACGGGCTTGCAATAGCGGCCCCGTCGTGTCGCAACGGCAGCCCCGTTGCAATGCAATAAGGGCCCCGCCGCAATGCCGGGAGGGCCTTACGGCAGAAAGAAAGCGGACAAAATGTTGCACACTCCGGTCGAAAATGTCATAATGTGCAATGACTCAGACGCTTAAAGATGCACGCGCAAAACTCGCGAATTTGCGGCCAAATGATTTCTGTTTTTGAATTCTTCAAGGATTTGAAGGCATTTGTCCGGATAGTTCCGAGTATTTAACACTTCAAAAGTATGGTAAGAGCGCAGAGTGATGAGCGCAGAGGTATGATTACCTTATATGCGTAATGCAAGTGCAGAATGAAGAAGACGGAGTGCAGAGGTATTATTACCTTTATGCCGTAACGGCCCTTAAAGCATATCACACCTCTTCACTCTTCATTCATCACTCTAACTTAAAAATAATGATTATAAACAAAACCATTGATTGGAAATATGAAAAGAATACTGACCGCCGCCCTGCTGACCATCGGCATGGCAACGACAACCACCGCACAGACGCTCCCCGTCTATCTCGACGAGACCCGTCCGGTGGAACAGAGAATAGACGACGCGCTCTCGCGGATGACCCTCGAAGAGAAGATTGCCGTCATACACGCTCAGAGCAAGTTCAGCTCGCCCGGCGTCAAGCGCCTCGGATTTCCCGACTTTTGGACCGACGACGGCCCCCACGGAGTGCGTCCCGACGTTCTCT
>USFX01000115.1 GCA_900553965.1 uncultured Prevotella sp. | reverse complement strand
TTGCGGCCAAAAGATTTTCATTTTTGAATTCTTCAAGGATTTTGAGGTGTTTGTCCGCTTAATTCCGAGTTTTTAACAGTTCGCTTTCAGCGCAAATTTTCAGCGCAAATACGCGGAGACGCAAAGGTCTTGATAATATAATAGAATAATCTGGACACAGAGACACTTCAGACACAGAGATTTTTTAACTTTGCGTCTCCGTGCCTTTGCGTTGAAAAAAAGTCTCTGTGTCTCTGCAATCAGATCATATCATTAAACCCTTTGCATTGAGAATTCTGCGCCTTTACATTGAAAAGATGACTCCTAATCCAAAAACTTTTCTTACCTTTGCCGCATATATTTGAAAGAATGGCACGGATACTGATTGTAGAGGATGACCTCACCTTTTCGACCATGCTCCGCACGTGGCTCGGCAAGAAAGGTTTTGCCGTGGAGACGGCGGGCCGCTTGGCGGCCGCAAGGGCGTTGCTGGACGGCGGTAAGGGCAGAGGGAAGGACGGAAGCGGTTTCGACCTTGTCCTTTCCGATATGCGGCTGCCCGACGACGACGGCCTGCGGCTGCTGGAATGGCTGCGCGGGCGCGGTGACGGCGTGCCGTTCATCGTCATGACGAGCTATGCCGAAGTCCAGAACGCCGTTCTGGCCATGAAAGCAGGGGCCGACGACTATATAGCCAAGCCTCTTCAGCCGGACATACTCCTCTCGAAAATCAACGACGCGCTGGCCAAACAACGGTCTGCACCGGCAGCATCGGCCGCGAAAACGGCGTCGTCAGCATCTGCGACGGTTTCTTCCGTCACATCCTCTGCAGCATCACGTCCGGACAGCTTCATCGAAGGCACGAGCGACGCTGCGCAACGGCTCTACGGATACGTCGGACTGGTGGCGCCGACACCGATGTCGGTGCTCATCCTCGGGGCAAGCGGCACGGGAAAGGAATATGTGGCGCGGCGCATACACGCCATGAGCCGCCGCTGCGGCGGTCCGTTTGTCGCCATAGACTGCGGCGCGATACCGCGCGACGTAGCCGAATCAGAGCTGTTCGGCCATGTCAAGGGCGCTTTCACCGGTGCCGTGGCCGATCGCCGCGGTGCTTTCGCGGCGGCAGAGGGCGGCACGCTGTTTCTCGACGAGGTGGGAAACCTTAGCTACGACATACAGGTGAGACTGCTGCGCGCCCTTCAAGAGCACCGCATCCGCCCGGTGGGAGCGACAGAAGAGACCGCTGTCGACTTCAGGCTGGTTTGCGCCACGAACGAGAATCTGGCTGCTGCCGTGGCCGCCGGCACGTTCCGCGAGGACCTCTACCACCGCATCAACGAATTCACGATACAGATGCCGGCCCTGCGTGAGCGCGGCGCCGACCTCTATCTCTTCGCCGACCTCTTCCTCCGTGAGGCCAACCGTGAGCTTGACCTTTCCCTTTCAGGCTTCGCTCCCGACGCTTCGGCGCTGCTGGCCCGCCACACGTGGCCCGGAAATCTGCGCGAGCTGAAGAATGTCGTCAGGCGCGCCGCCCTGCTGGCACAGTCGGATGTCGTCGGCCGGCAGCATCTCGAACAGGCCATGACCGCCATGGCCGTTCCTTCGCATGATTCCTCCGCGCCCATCGCGGCGCCGTCAACCCCGACGCCGGTCGCACCGCTCCACAACGCCGGAACGGAGGCGGAGCAGATCCGCCACGCCCTGCAGACCACGAACGGCAACAAGAGTCTCGCCGCGCGGATGCTCGGAATAGACCGCAAGACACTCTATAACAAGCTGGAAAAGTATGGCATAAGCATTTGAAAAGCGTCTGAAAAATGCCTTAAAAATGCCTTAAAAACGCGCGTTTCCACACCGTTCCACACGTCCGGTGTGGAAAAACTCCACATCATTCCACACTTCTCCACACTCCTTTTCACACCCTCACCACGCCCCTTTCTTCTTTATCTCCCTTTAAATCAGGCGTTTTCGCCGCGCCACGGATTTCTGGCACGGCTATTGCCGTTATATCATCAGAAACATTCAGTTTATCAATCGAAAACATTTGATTTATTAATTTAAAATAGAAGAAAGTATGAAAAAGTTAGTGATTATGGCAATTCTTGCCGTTGCGATGGTTTCAGTCAGCAGTGCATTCACGTCAAACAGCCGTTCCACGGTGGCCGACGAGCCGGTGAAGACCGACACGGTTGTTACGGAAAGCAAGAAAGAATGTCCCGAGAAAGCTGCTGCCGACACAACCGAGACAGCTCCTCAGACACCGGCCAAGACAGCCGAATAAGGTGTCGCATGACGGCATAATTGTATAGAGAGAATTAGAATAGAATTCAACATGTCTGAGATTCACCGCCGCGGGTGTGCCAGTGATGGTACGTCCGCGGCAAACTTTTTAAATGAAAAATGGAGAACGGAGAATGAACGGTGGCAGCAAATTCTTCACTCTTCATTCTTCACTCTTCATTTTTATGATTATCTTTGCCGCAGAAACATCCAAACGGTATGGAATGAAGACTAAACGTTATCAGACACTATACATTCGTAGCATGGCGGCAGGACTGCTCGCCGTCTCGCTGACAGTCTTAGTGCCGTGTCAGGCGCAGGAGAAGAAGACGGCGGCAAACATCGGAGCGGGCGTCGGACGGCATGCCGCTGACGGTTCTCTCAGCAGCTATGTCAACATCGGACTGTTCGCCAATGTCGACACCCTGCGCGGTGTCCAGCTCTCGGCGTTCACCGGAGTGGCCCGGCGGGAGATGCGCGGCGTCAACGCGGCGCTGCTCTCGGCAGTGAGCCACGGCGACGCCAGCGGTGTTCAGGCGGCAGGAGCGGTCAACGCCTCCAGCGGCGCGATGCGTGGCGTGCAGCTGGCCGGCATCGCCAACGTGGCCCGTGAGTTCAGCGGCATACAGCTGGCGGGATTGACCAACGCCTGTACGGCACCGATGCGCGGCATCCAGCTCAGTGCGGTGACGAACATCTCGATGGGCGTGCGCCGCGGCATGCAGATTTCCGGCGCCGCAAACATCTGCTCGTCATACATGCGCGGCATTCAGGCGGCCATATATAACTATGCCGACACGCTCAACGGGTCGCAGATCGGACTGTTCAACGTCTGCGTGAGCCATCCCCGCGGCGTGCAGGTGGGCATCATCAACTACAGCCGCGACACGCTGGCGAGAAAAATCGGACTGGTCAACGTCAATCCATCGACGCGGCTGGACTTCATGGTCTACGGCGGTTCGTCGACGAAGACAAACTTCGCCGTGCGCTTCCGCAACCGCAGCACATACAACATCATCGGCATCGGAACCCATTATATGGGCTTCGACGAAGATTTCTCCGGCGCCTTGTTCTACCGCATCGGACAGTATTTCATGCTCACGCCGCGCCTCTCCCTGAGCGGCGACCTGGGCTTCTATCACGTCGAGACGTTCGCCAAGAACTCCTCCGGAAGCCCCGAACGCCTCTACTCGCTGCAGGCGAGGGTCAATCTCGACTGGCAGCTGGGCCGCACGCTCGGCGCCTTTGTCTCCGCAGGATATGGCGACACGCGCTATTATTGCCACTCACGGCGCTACCGCGACCGCGCAATCATCGAGGCGGGGCTGTCGCTGAAGTATAACAGGAAATGATCACGACGATGAAAAGACGAACGACGATAAGCATACTCATGGCCGCTATGCCGTTGATGGCCGTTGCGGCGGAGACGACAGACATAATAGCGGAGACTTCTGATATACTAACGGAGACGACAGACACGCTCACGGCGAGAATATCCGATAGCCCCGCGACCGTCCCGGCAGCACCTACGCCGGAGGCAGTGGACAGCATGGCGGCCCATTATCTCCGTCTCGTGACGGAGGAAGACGCCACGGGAAGCCCTATGGCCATGGCTTCGGCCCTCTCCGATGGCAGAATTTCCACGGAAAAGGACATCTTTTTCTTAGAGAACATGACCAACGTCCAGTCCTCCGTCAACCCTTCATCCCCCCCTGGGGGGACTGAGGGGGGCTCCCACCCGTGGCTCGCTGCGGCCGAAGTGATAGGCATCAACGCCTTCGTACAGTGCTTCGACCGCTTCGTTCTCGACGCCGAATACGCTCAGATAAACCTCCACACCATCCATCACAACTTCAAGACGGGCTTCGTTTGGGACAACGACCAGTTCTCCACCAACCTTTTCGCACATCCTTATCACGGCGGACTCTACTTCAACGCCGCCCGCAGCAACGGTCTCAACTTCTGGCAGTCGGCTCCGTATGCCTTCGGCGGCAGCCTGATGTGGGAGACGATGTGTGAGATAGAGCCGCCGGCCATCAACGACCTGATGGCCACCACCATAGGCGGAATAGCCATCGGAGAGGTCACCTACCGCGTCAGCGACCTCATCTACGACGACAGCAAGCGCGGCATGGCCCGCTTCTGGCGCGAGTTTCTCGGCACGGTGGTCTGCCCGATACGCGGTCTGAACCGCATCATCCGCGGCGAGGCGTGGCGCGTCAGACGTGACGGCGGAGGCTTTTACCACGACTACGACCGGCTGCCGGTTGCCCTGACGCTGTCCGCCGGCATGCGCTATCTGGCTGACGACAACGCCCTGTTCCGCGGCGAGACAAACCCCTACGTCGACGTCAGCCTCGTCTACGGCGACCCCTACGACGAGACCGTCAACCGTCCGTATGACTATTTCACGGCCGACGTGACCTTCGGACTGAGTGGCAATCAGCCTCTCATCAGCCGTGTCCACCTCCTCGGACAGCTGTGGAGCGCACCGGTCTATTCCGCCAACGGCATGCAGGCGGAGTTCGGACTCTTCCAGCATTTCAACTACTACGACTCCCAGCCCGTCAAGGACGGCACCAGCCTCGTCCCGTTCCGCATCTCCGAGGCCGCCTCGGTCGGCCCGGGACTTCTCTACCGCTTCCCCGCGGTGGGCAATCTGGCGCGTCTGGAGCAGCGCATCTTTCTCAGCGGAATACTCCTCGGCGGCTCGCTGAGCGACTATTATGCCGTCATCGACCGCGACTACAATATGGGAAGCGGCTACAGCATGAAGGTCCACACGCTGATGGATTTCGGCCATTACGGTTCTTTCTTCCTCGGAGCAGACCTCTACAATATTTATACGTGGAAGGGATATGAGTCGCACGACCTCCGCACGGTCAATCCGCTCTATCTCAACGCTCAGGGCGACAAGGGCAGCGCGCTTCTTTTCGTCATCACCCCGCGGCTACAGCTGGCCCTCACGGACAACCTCAGCCTCGACTTCTCGGCGTCCTATTACTTCCGCGAGACCCACTATTCCTATCATGACGACGTCCGCGCACGCACGTTCACGGCGCAGATAGGACTGGGGTGGAGCCTGTAGGATGACTGCGGAGCCTGTAGGATGACTGCGTGGTAAGCTCCCATAACGTCCGGCTTTCTTTTTTTGCATCTATTACGCGGGCCATGTAACACCGTTACTTGGGCCGTGTAACAAATCCGTTGCGCCCCGGAGGGGCAGCGAGCGCAATGTCCCATACTTCCGGTGTTATCATTCTAAATGTCGGATGAATCTGAAATCTTGTCTGCAAAACGAAGTCGCCGTGACATTTTTTAGCTTTTTTAGTCTGAAAACCAACGTATTATGAGTAAAAATCCGTAACTTTGCGCTGTTTAATTCGGATTAACATGAAAATAGCATTAATCGGCTACGGCAAGATGGGCAGGATGATTGAAGAGATTGCCCGCAGCCGCGGCCACGAAATCGTAAGTATCATAGACATAGACAATCAGCAGGACTTCGACAGTCCTGAGTTTGCTTCGGCCGACGTGGCCATCGAGTTTACAGCGCCCCACGTGGCCTACGACAACTATCTGAAGGCTTTCAGCCGCGGCGTCAAGGTCGTCAGCGGTTCGACGGGATGGATGGACGACCACGGCGACGACGTGCGCCGGATGTGCGAGAAGGAGGGTAAGACGCTATTCTGGGCTTCCAATTTCTCCGTCGGAATGGCCATATTCTCGGCCGTCAACCGCTATCTGGCACGCATCATGAACGGTTTTCCGCAGTATGACGTGCGCATGGAGGAGGTTCACCACGTCCACAAGCTCGACCATCCCAGCGGAACGGCAATCACCTTGGCCGGCGAAATCACCGCGGCCATCGACCGGAAGAACTCCTGGACCGTCGGTACGCTGACGCAGCCGGACGGCACGGTCGTGACGGAAAACACGCCAGCCGACGACCAGCTGGCCATCGACAGCATACGCCGGGGCGAGGTGCCGGGCATCCATACAATTAGCTATGACAGCGATGCCGACTGCATCACCATCACACACGACGCCCATTCGCGCCGCGGATTTGCCCTCGGGGCAGTGCTGGCGGCCGAATATACGGCCAGTCACAGCGGTCTACTGACAATCAACGATATGTTTAAGTTTTAAATTAGAGGAGTTATCGCGGCTTCGCCGCTTAGGAGTTAAAGGGAGATATCGCGGGCAAAGCCCGCTCAGGAGTTAAAAGACTATACCTGATATCAAGGGTTCAGGCTTTTACCCGACAAGATATTTGTCTTTTATCTCCTTAGCGACCGCAGGGAGCGATATCTCCGTTTGACTTCTTTTAACTTCTTATTTAAAAAACATCCAATGAAAAATAAAAAGCAGTGGCTGAAGTTCATCGTCGTCCTGATGCTCTATCTCTCCTTCCTCGTATGGGTGAGGAGCTGGCTGGGACTCATTGTCATACCGTTCATATACGATGTCTATATCACCAAGAAAATCAAATGGCAGTGGTGGAAGGACTCCCTTAACCCCGTGGTGAGGTTCGTCATGTCGTGGGTAGACGCCCTCGTGTTCGCCCTCGTGGCCGTCTATTTCATCAATCTGTTCTTCTTCCAGAACTACGTCATACCCTCCAGCTCGTTGGAGAAGTCGCTTCTGACCGGCGACTATCTCTTCGTCAGCAAGATGAGCTACGGCCCGCGCATACCGCAGACGCCGCTCACCATGCCCCTGACGCAGCACACGCTGCCCGTTCTCGACTGTCCGTCGTACATCAAGTGGCCGCAGTGGGACTACCGCCGCGTCGAGGGACTGGGCAAAGTCCGTCTCAACGACATTGTTGTCTTCAACTTCCCGTGCGGCGACACTATCTGCACGGCACCGGAAGTGAAGGACCAGGACTACTATCAGATGTGCTATCAGATCGGTTACGGGCTCAATCCGCCGGCCGTCGACCTCGATTCGCTCAGTGCGACAGACCGCCGCAGCTACTTCGACTACATCTACGCCGATGGCCGTGAGTACATCCTCCGGAACCGTGCGCAGTACGGCGAACTGGCCACGCGCCCCGTCGACCGCCGCGAGAACTACGTCAAGAGATGTGTCGGACTGCCCGGTCAGACGCTTCAGATACGCGACCGCATCGTCTATCTCGACGGAAAGGCGAACAAGGAGCCGGACAACGTGCAGTACACATACTACGTCCGGCTGCTCCAGTCGCTGCCCGACGAACTGATGAAGGACCTCGGCATAACGATGGAAGACCTCCAGTGTCTCAACACGGCCGGCTATATCCCGCTGACGAAGCGTGCCTACAACGAGCTGTCACGGCGCAAGGACCTCGTCGAAATCATCGGTCCGGTAGTCGAGCAGGACGACCACTTCACCTATCCGCTCAACGGAAACAAGCACTGGACGGTCGACAACTACGGTCCGGTGTGGATTCCCAAGAAGGGCGGAACGATAAAGCTGACGATGGATAACATCGCCGTCTATGAGCGGCCGATACGCGTCTACGAGGGCAACGACCTCCGGATAAGCGACGGACGCATCTTCATCAACGGCAAGGAGACATCGGAATATACCTTCCGGATGGACTACTACTGGATGATGGGCGACAACCGCCACCGCTCGGCCGATTCGCGCATCTGGGGATTTGTTCCCGAAGACCACATCGTGGGCAAGCCGATATTCATCTGGTGGTCCAGCGATCCCGACCGCGGAGGTTTCAGCGGCATCCGCTGGAACCGTCTGTTCCGCATGGTGGACAATATCAAATAGCGACCGAAGCGGCACGGCCGCACGGCCGGCAACGAATGACATAATCAGAAGAGACATGAAAGCCTGTGTGAAGTTCGCCTTGACATTAGTGATCGCAGCCGCGCTCACTCTGGCGTTCCGCGCACTGGCTTTCACCGTTTGCATCGTTCGCGGTTCGGCACTCCAACCGGAGTTCATCGCCGGCGACCGTATTCTGGTCAACCGCTGGAGTTACGGACTGCGCACGGGGCGCATGGGCGGGCTGTTCCGCTATGGCCGGCTCTGCCGCAGCGCGATCCGACGTGGCGACATCGTGGCCTTCGACAGCCCTACGGACTCCCTGCCGGGCGTCTTTGTTGCCCGCTGCCATGCCGTGCCAGGTGACACGCTGAACGCCGCCGACGGCCCCATGATTGTCCCCGGAGCCGTCACCTGCGCCGATCAGGAATACTATCTGATGGAGACTAT
>USFX01000114.1 GCA_900553965.1 uncultured Prevotella sp. | reverse complement strand
GGTCGCGTCCCGACGGTGTCGGAACGTTCATCCACGAGTTCTCCCACGTCATGGGTCTGCCCGACCTCTACGCCACGAGCTACACCTCGGCGTTCACTCCCGGCGCGTGGTCCGTGCTCGACTACGGCCCCTACAACAACGGCGGATGCACACCGCCGCTCTATTCGGCCTACGAGCGCTATTCACTCGGCTGGATGACGCCCCGCGTGCTCGACGGACCGGCCAATGTGAGGCTGAAAAACATCTCCACGAACGAGGCCTACATCATAAAGACAGGCGATGAAAACGAGTTCTTCCTGTTCGAAAACCGCCAGCAGACGGGATGGGACAAATATATCCCGGGCCACGGCATGCTCGTCTGGCACGTCGATTTCGACCAGTATGTATGGAATCAGAACACGGTCAACAACAGCGCTTACCATCAATATGTCGATCTGGAGGAGGCCGATGGGACACAGAGTGATGCTTCGCGCGACGGCGACGCTTTCCCCGGAACGAGCGGCATAACGTCGTTCACCGACAACACCCGCCCGTCGATGAAGACATGGGCCGGTCGATCGCTCAACCTGCCGCTGACGGAAATCACGGAGACCGACGGACTGATAACGTTCAAGGTGGCCGGCGGCATGCTGCCGCCTGATCCCGTAACTGCCACTGAAGCGACCGACATCCATGCCGAAGGCTTCACCGCCCACTGGTTGCCGTCGGAAGACGAGGGCGTGACATACGAACTGTCGGTATATACAAAGACCGTTTCCGCAGGCGGAAGGGTAATATATAATAATGTGTCCGGCTACAGCCATGCACCTGTCGGCGACGTCACGTCAGCCGAGGTTAAGGGTCTCGAACCGGCCACGGAATACTTCTACGTCGTCTATGTCAGCGTCGACGGCACTGTCAGCGCGGCCTCAAACGAAATCAGCGTCACTACCGGTGCGCCCTCGTTCCGCCATTTCACGCCCGAAGCCCTTGCCGCAACCGACGTCTCAGACAATTCGTTCACTGCTCATTGGAAGGCGCTGGACGGTGCCGGAAGCTACGACGTTGAGGTCTACAGCAAGGAGATAGGTGAGCCGCTACAGTCGTCAGTGGACTTCACGGGCGGCATCAAGGCCATGCCCGAGGGCTGGACGACCAACACGAGCCTGACCTACGCCAATGCGGCTTACGCCGGCGAGGCCGTGCCGTCGCTGCGCTTTGCGGTCAATTACGCCTCGCTGACCTCGCCGAAGTTTGACGACGACGTGCGTTCGCTGACATTCTGGCATCGTGGTGTCAGCGCTTCAGAAGACAACCGGCTGGTCGTCTTGGGGCGCGGTGAGACCGGCGAATGGACCACCCTGACGGAACTGGCGGTGGAAAACGCCGTGGGCGGCACCGTCACGACCGTCGATGACATTCCCGAGGGCATACGCTCGGTACGCATCTCCTATCAGCGGAGCGGCGCGGGCTCGGTGGCCATCGACGATGTGAATATTGAGTGGGGCGGCGAACGCAGGACCGTCGTCTTCGGACGGTTCACGGCGGTCAATGCCGTCAGCCTGACGGTAACGGGCCTGTCAGCTGCCACGACATACTATTATACGGTCACGGCGACCGACGGCACGGAACTTTCAAGGCGCTCCAACGAGATTGCCGTGACCACGACGTCAGATGTGAACACCTCCGTCGGTGCCGTTCCGGTCGTCTCCGGCCTCCGCTTGGAGGGACGTCGGGTCGTGCTTCCGGCCGGAAGTGACGTGACGGTGAGCGACCTCTCGGGCCGTGTGATATACCACTCTGCGGCGGCCGCTGCGGACATGGCGGTCACGCTTCCTTCCAGCGGCGTATATGTGATAAGGCATGACGGACGCTACCGCAAGATTGTGGTGAAGTAGGCGTGAAGCCGGAGAGCCGAAAAAAGCGTGCATCCTAAGATGCCTTCGCTCCTCAGCTTCTCTGCGCCGGAATGTCTGCATTAAGTCTCTGTGTTGAAAAAAAGAAAAAAGAAAGAGGCAGATAGCCTCCTATACGCCTCGTCGGAATAAAAGGGGATTTCTTCCGGCGGAGTGAGAAAACAAAATAATCCCCACAGTAGACTACAATGAAAAGATTGTTTACTATTGCAGTCATCGCGATGGTTGCATCGCTGACATTCGCGCAGGCACCTTTGGCAAAGAAGAAGGTCGCTGCCGCCCATAAGCTGGAGCGGATTGCCGACATGAATGCCCTCGTGAAGAAAGCAAAAGAAGCAAAGGAAATGCGCGCTGTGATGGCCGAGAAAGCCGCAGCCGCAAAGGAAACTTCCTCCTCAGTGCTGCGCAAGAGCAACGTGAAACGTGGCTATTTCAACAGCGTTGAGGGAAAAGTGCTCAAAACGTGGAAACTTGACGGCAAGAGAGCGGAAGCTGCCGCCAAGCCCAACAAGTCAACCTCACGGAAGACCACGACTCAGGAGGGTAACGTCACCGTGACCTCTGATGAACACGGCATCATTCTTGATGTTGCCGGTGTAGAGCCGAAGATGTATCAGCGCGCGGCCACCGGAACGGCTTATTACGCTTCGGGCCAGTCGATTTACATTGCCAATCAGTCGGGAATGGTTACAATCGTTGAGGATGGTGCGAACGTTTATATCAAGAACCCGATTACCCGCTACACGACTGGTGCGTGGGTGAAAGGAACGAAGAGTGGCAATGTCATAACCGTGCCTACAAGGCAGCCGTTGTCTTATGACTCCAATTATGGAGCAACTATCAGTCTTCGCTGGGGTGCCACCATTGCTGCCACCGGTAAATTTCAGGCCGCAGATGACAATGCCGAGGCTTTCACATTTACTGTTGACGGCAACGTGCTGACTCTCGAAGGCACAACGGCATACAGCAAAACTGCCGATACTTATTTCATGGGCGCTTTTTGGGATGATGACAACAGCAATACCGGCTACGGCGACGCTGAGACCGTCCTGACTTACGACCCGACATACGTCGCTCCTTCGACAGAGCTCGTCACCCTGCCGGCCGGTGCTGAATATACGGGCTGGTATCTGAATGGTGCATCCATGTCAGACGAAGGTGAGACTCCGGTAAAGAACCAGAACGTTAATGTCGCTTTCTTCGGCAATGACGTTTATGTTCAAGGCATTTCCGCTGAATTCCCGACCGCTTGGGTGAAGGGAACTGTTGACGGAACGACCATCACGTTTGAGAAGTTTCAGTATGTCGGTGCATACAGTTCATACGACTGCTGGTTCATCGGTGTAGGTATAGAAGGTGAAAATGCCGTGATAAAGGATGCCGTGGCAACGTATGACGCCGCAGCAAAGACAATAACATTCGTTGACGACGTTCTCATCAACGCCGCAGCAGACCGCATCTTTTATCTTGACTGGTTCGCCAATGTCGTTCTCAGCGCAGAGGAGACTGTCTATGAAGAGCCGGTTCTCACCGACAAGACAGCTGAGCTTCCCTACATGAACACATTCGAGACAAATGCTGAGCAGGCTCAGGTCGCCATCTATGATGCAAACAACGACCAGAGCACATTCACGTTTGAAGAACACACTTCAACAGGAAGTCAGGTTGCACGCTACCGTTACAATTCTTCAAACGCCGCTGACGACTATCTCGTCTTCCCGGGCGTTGAGCTGAAGGCCGGTGCTAAATATAAGGTTGCTCTTGATGCCGCTTCTTATAGTGAGAGCTATCCGGAGCGCATAGAAGTTGTGGCCGGTAAGGTGGCTAAGGCTTCCGAACTCACTATTCCCGTGATTGCCGCTACGGATGTTGCCACCAAGGAATTCATCAACGTAAGCAATAACGAATTCACCGTGACGGAAGACGGAACATACTTCTTCGCCGTTCACGCCATCTCTGATGCGAATGAGTTCTACCTCTACATAGACAACTTCTCTATCGCCGAGCTCGACAACTCTGCTCCCGCGGCAGTAAGCGACCTCGCTGTCGTTGCCGATGCACAGGGCGCAAACAAGGCCACCGTTTCGTTCACCGTTCCCGCACAGACCATCGCCGGTGCTGCCCTCACTGAGGCCGTAAGCTATGTCGTTAAGCGCGACGGCGAGGAAATCAAGGCTGAGGCAAAGGCTGCCGGCGAGAAGGTTTCCTTCGAGGACGCAGTTGAAGCTGCCGGTTACTACACTTACTCTGTCACCGTTTCATGCGCAGGCAAGACCAGCGATGCTGCCACTCTGAAGGCTTACATCGGTTACGATACGCCGACTGCCGTAAACAATATCACTGTAGTTGACAAGAGCAACTCTGTCGACATAGCTTGGGATGCTCCTAATGGTAAAACAGGAGCCAATGGCCATATTGTTAATCCCGCCGACTTCAAGTATAACATCTATCCTGTTGAGATGGTTGAATTCTGGGGCATGACATTCCCGTCGACCGACTTTGAGAATCCTTACGTAACAGGTCTGACAGAGACATCCGCCAATGTCGCTTTCGATACCAATGCCGGTGAGATGGGCTTTACCTACTTCGCTGTTACGGCGACGAATACGACTGGCGAGTCTGAAGATGACTATGGAGCTGTTGTTACCGGCGCTCCATATGCAATGCCGTTGTTTGAAACAGTTGCAGAAGGCTCGCTTTCTTATTGGTGGGGCTATGCCAGCGACGCAAACAATCAAGCAACGGATGGTGGTCTTTATATCGGCGAGAAAGGCTCTGATGACGAATCCAGTTTCGAGATGTATGGCGCAACTCCAGGTTGGATTAACTTACAGTCAGGTAAGATTGCACTTGCCGGAGCTGCCAACCCTGTATTTACATTCGATTACTCCGGCGATGTTGCCGCTCAGCTCACCATTTCAGTCATCACTCCGAAAGGCGTTAAGGACAATGTCGCCACATTCACGGCCGGTGCGGACTTCGCTCCCGCAACGGTGTCTTTGGCTGAGTTTGCCAACGAAGACTGGGTTCGCGTGATCATCACCGGAACATTCTCCGCCGCTGGAAGCGCTTACATTGACAATATCCGCGTTTACAACATGGTTGACAACAACCTCGTTGCCAAGGCCATCACCGCTACCTCAAGCGTTCAGACCGGTGATGACGTGACGGTCAACGTAACGGTTGAGAACCAGGGAAGCAAGACGGCCGAGGCCGGTGCCTACACCGTTGACATCTACTGCAACGATGCTAAGGTTGAGTCTATCCCCGGAACGGCTCTGGAGAGCAACGCCACTACAACGTTTGAATATACCTACGCCACCAACGTCATGACTCCGGCTTCTTTGGAGTGGAAGGCCGTTGTTGAATATGCCGCTGACGCCGACATGAGCAACAACACCACCGCCACGGTGAAGACCACAGTCAAGACCAGCAAGTATCCTGCCGTTGCCGACCTCACAGGTACACAGGCTGACGGAAAGGTAAGCCTCACATGGAGCGAGCCGAATGTGACCGCGATGGCAGCTGAACCTGTAACAGACAGTTTCGAGGACTATGAATCGTTCGCTGTAAACGCAGCCGGCGACTGGACGTTTGTCGATGTTGACGGCGGCAAAACATACGGATTCCAGGATGGCTCATTCCCGAACATGGGTTCGGCAATGGCTTACATCGTATTTGATTGCAGCTCATCTGACTTTAACGATTCATTCGATGCCAATACGGGTTATAAGTATATGGCTTCGTTCGCTTCTACGGATGGTAAGAACGACGATTGGATGATCTCGCCGGAACTGAGCGGTGACGCACAGACGGTATCGTTCTTCGCCCGTACATATACTGCCGAGTATGGCTTCGAGTCATTTGAGTTCTACTATTCTACAACGGGCAAGGATGTTGCCGACTTCGTTAAGGTTGACGCCGTAGCCGAAGTTCCTACTGATTGGACAGAGTATTCGTTCGACGTTCCGGCCGGTGCAAAGTATTTCGCAATCCGCTGCACATCAGCTGACCAGTTCATCTTCCTTGTTGATGACGTTACATATATCCCGGCCGGTGCTTCTGCTGTTGACCTCTCGCTCGTCGGCTACAACATCTACCGCGACGGTGTCAAGCTCAACGCTGAGCCCGTTGCCGAGACAGGCTACACCGACGCTGACGTAACTGCCGGTGAGCACTCTTACGCCGTCACCGTGGTTTACGACAAGGGTGAGTCTGCCGCTTCGAACATCTTTACCATCGGCGTGATAAGCGGTATCAGCTCCGTCTCTGCAGAGACTGAGGACAATGCTCCCGCTTACAACCTCGCCGGCCAAAAAGTCAGCGACAGCTTCAAGGGCATCGTTATCAAGAACGGCAGGAAGGTCGTTGTGAAGTAAATAGCTTCGCGATAGCGCGACAAAGACATTAATTTAAGACTTATTCTTACCGCCGGTTCCCGATTCATGGGGACCGGCGGTTTTTCTTTGTCACAGATTTTGTCCTTTTCACGGTTTGTGCTACCTTTGCACATATTATGGAAAGACTTCTTGAACTGTATAATAGCTGGGCCGGCGCAGAGCCTGCCGGCATCAGCCGCATAGCCGGGGCCGGCAGCAACCGCGAGTATTACAGGCTGACGGCGGCCGACGGCACGTCGGTCATCGGCGTGATAGGGACGAGCCGCGATGAGAACCATGCGTTCGTCTCCCTCTGCCGCCATTTCACGCAGCGTCAGCTGCCCGTGCCGACGGTGCTTGCCGTGAGCGACGACGAGCAGCGCTATCTTCAGACCGACCTTGGCTCGGTGTCGCTGTTCGACGCGCTGGCAGCGGGACGTGCCGCTGGCGGACGATATACGCTGAGGGAGCGCGAGCTGCTCATCCGCACCATCCGCCAACTGCCGAACATACAGATACGCGGAGCGCGCGGGCTCGACTTCTCACAGTGTTATCCGCAGCCGGAGTTCGACATGGACAGCGTGCTCTTCGACCTCAACTATTTCAAGTATTGTTTCCTGAAGGCAACCGAACTCGATTTCCACGAGCTGAAGCTCGAAGCCGACTTCCGTCTCTTTGCCAAGGACCTGACGTTGGAACGTGCCGACAGCTTCCTCTACCGCGATTTCCAGGCGCGCAACGTCATGCTCGACACCGCCGGCAATCCCTATTTCATCGACTTTCAGGGCGGCCGCCGCGGTCCTTACTACTACGACCTCGCCTCATTTCTCTGGCAAGCCTCGGCCCGCTATCCGCACAAGCTGCGCCGCGAGCTCGTCCGCGAATACTACGATGCGCTCCGGAACTACACCGAGGTGCCCCCCGTGCGCCACTTCGTCAACCGCCTGAGCCTGTTCGTGCTCTTCCGCACGCTCCAGGTGCTCGGCGCATACGGTTTCCGGCGGCTATTTCGAACAGAAGAAACACTTCATCGAGTCCATTCCCCCCGCCATCCAGAACCTCCGCGAACTGCTCGCGCTCGACTGCTTCCCCTATCCTTACATGATGGACATGCTGCGCCGGCTGACCGAGATGCCGCGCTTCGCCCGCATCGAGCAGCCCGCCCTGACACGCGCCGACGGCTACCGCACGGCACCGACGAACATCTACGAGGCCCATCCCAACGACGGCCCGGCCACGTTCTCGAAGTATGACGGAAAGGGCCCGCTCGTCGTGCGCGTCTTCAGCTTCTCCTACCGCAAGGGCATTCCCGAGGACGAGAGCGGCAACGGCGGAGGCTATGTCTTCGACTGCCGCTCGACCCACAATCCCGGTCGCTACGAGCCTTACAAGAAGCTCACCGGTCTCGACGAGCCCGTCATCCGCTTCCTTGAGGACGACGGCGAAATCCTGACCTTCCTCGACAGCGTCTACCGTCTTGCCGACGCCCACGTCCGCCGCTACGTCCAGCGCGGCTTCACCAGCCTGATGTTCTCCTTCGGCTGCACCGGCGGCCAGCACCGCAGCGTCTATTCCGCCCAGCATCTTGCCGAATACATCAACCGCAAGTATGGTGTGGAGGTGCATGTCTGTCACCGCGAGCAGGGAATAAGTCAGGTGCTGCCGGCGAAACAACCGGTCGGATGACGGCATAATCTTTCTAAAGGCAGGGGCGTAATCTTGTTTTCTTTGTCCGTCCACAAGATTACGCCCCTGCCTATAGTTTTCCCTTTCCTGAGTTTTTGGGTTTCCTGTACAAAAAGTTTATGATATTTTCCTTTTTGTCAACTCCGAATGCAACTTTTAAATCCTGCTTGCTATATATTAAAATATAGCAAGATTGATAATTATTTTTGTAATAGTTTGATGAAATAAAATTCCTATTTTTTGTAGAACAAAAATGCGTAAATACGCAATTGTGGTATAAACAATTTGATATGGAGATAAAACGTGATATTCATCTGAGGAGACTCATCAAGAGCAAGCATAATGGAATGATAAAAGTCGTGACCGGTATCAGAAGATGTGGTAAGTCATATCTTTTGATGAATCTTAGTGTTTCTCAATGCAACAAACTTTTCTGGAATGGACGGGAAATCGGGTGGGGCAGAGGGTGATGTTCCGGAACTTGAAAGTTTAAAGTTTGATATCAAAAGTTAAACGTTTGGAATTCTCCCGACAAATGCCTTCAAATCCTTGAAGAATTCAAAAATGAAAATCTTTTGGCCGCAAATTCGCGAGTTTT
>USFX01000113.1 GCA_900553965.1 uncultured Prevotella sp. | reverse complement strand
ACGGCGAGGTAATATGTTTATTGACAAAGAGTTACGTTTAAACGCGCTATACTGCGGAATTTGCGGCCGTCGGGGAAAATTTTTCAAAAGTGCCACGTTTTGACCGCGTTTCAAGGGCATTTTTGACGTGTTTTGTCCGTTGTTTTCCGTAAAACAACACAAAGGCGCGAAAACGCGAAGAATTTTATTTTTTGAACACAGAGGCACAGAGACACAGAGAAGATATACGTTTCATAATTTAAACGCAAAGCCCGCAAAGACGCAAAGTTCTATTTTAGGATATTTATTCCATTGCAATAGAGCTTTGCACCTTTGCGGCCTTTGCGTTTTTATTTTTCTTTTATTTCTTTGCGGCTTTGCGGTCTTTGCGTTTAAATAAAATCTCTGTGTCTCCGTGTCTCTGTGTTCTGAAAAATCCCCTTTGCGGCCTTTGCGTTCAAATCGCGCCCGTCTCACCTGTCTCCTCCGCGGCCTCAGCAGCCGGCGTTGCCGCCACGCTGTCCTTCACCGCGGGCTTCACCGTGACGGAATCGGGCTTCGGTTGGTGGACGATGCCGCCCTTCTGGTCGAGGAAACGGATATAGGCGTTGGCTATGCGGGGCGAATAGGCATTGAAGATGTTGTTGGCAAAGAGGATGTCCGTGATCTTGTTATCGTGGACATACTGCGTCATGTTTTTCGTGAAATAGCGCGAATCGACGACATGAACCTCCTCGAACGAGCCGAAGAGATAGCCGGGAAGAGCGTTGCCGAAGCTGTCTTTGAGGATGAGCACGCGGCGGCCGTTCTTCGTCGACGTTACGACCTGGGTGATTTTCGTGTCGCCGCCCATGAACGTACAGTAGGCGCCGCCGTTTCCGTCACGGTAGTGCTGGAAGAAAGCGCCGCGAGTGGGGCGGCTCTCAGCCGTGACACGGTAGTTGGCGTCGATGGTATAGGTGATGTATGTCGTGGTGTATTTGACGTCGCGCGGGACGTAATAGACGAAATCCTCAGGCGCGTTCTTGACGGCGATGTCCTTTGAATAGCCGTACATGCTGCCCACGTAGCGGTGGACGACGCGTCGGTCGTAGCGGTCGAGCGGCATGAAGGGAACGCCGGCGACGCGGGCGAACTCCTCAGCGGCATAGTAGGCGCCGAGCGGGGCCCAGTGGTGGTCGGTGCGCAGATAGATGTCCTCGGCGGCGTGGCGGCCCAGCGTGGTGTAGATGTCGACGGTGCGGACGTCGGGCGAGAGGTGGGCGAAGATGTTGCGGATGGTCTTCAGCTGGCTGTTGGTATAGCGGCGGACTTTGTCGGGACAGTAGAACTCGATGGCCGTCGGTATGACCATGGAATAGACGTTGACCCCGGCGCCGAACCGCTCCTTATATATATTGGCGGCTTCAGCATAGCGCACACCGCCCTTCGCACCGCCGCCGTAGGCCATCAGGGCGCGCACCTTGTCGCCGGTCCCGACGACGAGGATGCCGGCATTGGCAATCTTGGCGTTGTCGTCGGCCGTGACGTGATTCTCATATTCGCCGATTTCGCGGCCGTCATCCGTCCCAGCTGTAACGGAGTCGGTCTCTTCACCGCCGTCGTCACCGGTCACCGGGCCGTCGGCGGAGGCGTGGAAGGTCACGTCGTCATCTGATTTGGCCAGCCCCATATAGCCCTTTATGTACATGCTCAGGGCCATGAGGTCGTCGCGGTAAGGCTCGCTGTCGCTGAACCACGACGACACCTCACGCGTAAAGGAGCCGTCACGGAGTTTTTCTGGGGTGAAATCGGGGAAGGTGGCCAGCGTCCGGCGCTCCAGCTCGGAGACGGTGCTGCGCGGGAAGGTGTCGAAGACGACGGCATAGGCGACGAACACCGCCGAGACGACGAGGATGTATATGTAGTGTTTCATTGGGGCTTTGGCGTTACTGGTCACTGATTGAGATAGCGCTCGTAGGTGGTGCAGGTGCGCTCCATCGACGCATGTATCATGTTGTTGGCGAAGAGAATGTCCGTGATGCGGTTGTCCTCGGCGTAGCGGACGATGTTCTTCGTGAAATAGCGGCAGTCGACGACGTGGATTTCCTCGAACGAGCCGAAGAGATAGCCGGGCAGCGCATTGCCGTAGCTGTCCTTCAGAAGTAGCAGCCGGCGGCCGTTGCGGGTCGACGTGCGCACGGCGACGGTACGCGTGTCGCCGCCCATGAACGTGCAGTAGGCGCCGCTGCTGCCGTCACTGTAGGTGTAGAAGAACGGCCCTTCGACGGGTGCGGACTCCGAAAGGATGCCGGTGCGGGTGCGGTCAAGGGTGTAGTTGACGTATGTCGTGGCATAGTCAACGTCGCGCGGGACGTAATAGACGAAGTCTTCCGGGGCGCGGCGGACGGCAAGGTCACGCGAGAAACGATACATCGTGCCGACGTAGCCGGCGACGCGGCGCTCCTCATAGTCGGTCAGCGGCAGAAACGGAACACCGGCGACACGGGCAAACTCCTCCGCGGCATAGTAGGCGCCAAGCGGTGCCCAATGGTGATCGGTGCGCGAATATATCGGTTCGGCGGCGTGGCTGCCCAGCACGGGATAGATGTCGACGGCACGGACGGAGTCGGAAAGGGCTGCGAAGAGGCTGTCCATGACCGGCCGCTGGGGTGCGGTCCAGCCGAGGGCGGCATCGGGACAATAGTATGCGACGGCGTTGGGGATGGGCATGCAGTAGACCGTGGCGGCGCGGCCAAAGACCTCCTGATAGCGGTTGACCGTGGCGGCATACGTCCTCGACTGGGCCGACGTGCCGCCATAGGGCTCCATGGCGCGCGTGCTGCAGCCCGTTCCGGCGATGATTATGCCACGGCGGGCACGCCGCGCACGGGCATCGGCCGTGACCGTGTTGCGATATTCCGTCCTTGTCTCAGTCCGGAGCTGCTCTCCGTCGGGACGGCCGTATGACGATGACTGCGCTTCAGGGGCCGCAATGAAGGTCAGGAGAAGCGCGGCGAGGATTCTATCTGTTATCTTTGACATTGTACATTGACTGTTTCGTTATTTCGCACTGATTGTTCCTTGTTTGTATATTGACTGTTTCCTGTTTGATTTCTGCCTCTTTCCATCATGTCTCAGAACCGGGTGTAGAGGAACGCATTGTTGGTCGCGCCAACGAGCAGGGCCACGCTGAGCACGAGAATCGTCACCGATACCGTCATGCGGGCGGTCTGGACGACGACCTCACCCAACGCTCCGCGGCCGCCGGGAAGACGGCGGAGAAGGCCGGCGGCACCGCTGCGGACGGGCATGCAGAACACGGCGGCCGTGACCCAGAGCCAGAACTTGTCCGTCAGGGCGTTCTGGGCGAGGAAGTCGGTGAGCGCCGCGGACTGGCTGGTGAAGGCGGTGAAGAAGACTGTCATTTGGGAGAAGTCATCAAAATAGAATATTCCCCAGCCCGTGATGACGAGAAACAGGCTGTAGATATGGAGCAACGGACGAGGGACGAGGTGCTGGAAGCGGAGCAGGGTATATTTCTCCAGCATGACGATAAGGCCGAAATAGACACCCCAGATGATGAAGTTCCAGCTCGCTCCGTGCCAC
Organism: uncultured Prevotella sp.; assembly: GCA_900553965.1. GTDB lineage: Bacteria > Bacteroidota > Bacteroidia > Bacteroidales > Bacteroidaceae > Prevotella. Next base: position 5,123 of record USFX01000113.1, on the reverse strand, counting down.
ATTCCGGTCAGAAACCATACGACCATGATGTTCAGCGGCTGGTGGCGGCGGTTGCCTCCGAGCGGGATATAGACATAATCGCGGAAGAAGCTGCCGAGGGAGATATGCCACCGGCGCCAGAAGTCGGTGATGGTGCGGCAGCAGTAGGGATGGCTGAAGTTCTCGTTGAAGTGGAAACCGAGACACCGGCCGATGCCGATTGCCATGTCGGAATAGCCGGAGAAGTCGAAATAGATCTGCAGCGTGAAGGCCGTTATGCCCACCCACGCGCCGGCGGTGGACAGCGAACCGAGGCCGCTGACAAGAAACTGGTCGGAGATTTCGGACAGCTGGTTGGCCAGGATGACCTTCTTGCCGAGACCGCGGAGGAAGCGGTACATGCCGTCGGCGACGTCGGAGGCCTTCACGTGGCGCTCGCCAATCTCACGGGCGACCGTTCCGTAGCGGACGATAGGGCCGGCAATGAGCTGCGGGAACATCGATATATAGAGCAAAAGGTCAACGTAACGCCGCTGGACGGGGGACTCGCGACGATAGACATCGACAAGATAGGAGATGGACTGGAACGTATAGAAGCTGATGCCGATGGGCAGTGCTATCTGCGGGCGGGCCACTTCAAGACCCAGGTCGCACAGCGTCTGCGCGAAGAAACCGAGGTATTTGAACACCGAGAGGATTGCCACGTTGGCCGCGACGCCGGCGGCAAGGGCCATGCGGCGGTGCCCGTCGCTGCGGTCTATGAGCAGTCCCATGGCGTAGTTGACCGCTACGCTGGCCAACATGAGGAACACATAGACGGGCTCTCCCCATGCATAGAAAATCAGGGAGAACATGACCAGAGCCAGATTGCGCGCCTTATAGCTCGGCTGTCCCGGCTCGGCAATAAACGTCTTGTCAATTCCCGCCGCCGTCAGATAGATGATGACGAAGGCCGGAATGAACACGAAAAGGAAGAAAAGGTCTGAGAATACCATTGTCGTTGTTTGGTCTGAAAGATGGTTCTTTATTGGAAATCGGCCGACGGGAGATTGTCCGGAGCTGCCAGCCGGCTGGCTATCATCATGCCGTTGCGCCGCGCTCCCTCGACACTGGTGTGGGTTCCGTCGGTCGTCATGCACCGCCGGCGCTGCTCTTGGGCCCGCTTCACGCAGCTGTCGCGGTCCTGACGGATAACGGTGAGCCCCATCCGGCGGCCGCAGCCCTCGATGATGTCACCGGCGCGGGATATGTCCGGCGTGCTGACGGCGGTCGACTGCATCGGCGTCAGCAACACGATGCGCACCCCAGGATATGTCTCCTGAAGCATTCCGCAGCATCGGCTGACGGCTCCGGCCAGCGTCATCATCGCGGCGGGAACGCCGTTCCGGTCGTCAGCAACCGTTGTTCCGGATTTCATTCCGGCCTCCGCGGCGCGTCCGTCGGCAGCGACTTCATCCGCAGTGGCGTCCAGAGCTCCGGGCCGTGCGGCCTTGAACCAGGCGTCGTTCGTTCCAGCAGAGATGATGATAAGCGTAGGACGCGGTTGCCGTCCGCCGCTGACATCGTCCGCGAGACGGCATATCTGATTGAAAATAACGTTATTGTCGCCGAGCTTCTCGGTATATCCGTCAACGTCGCGGACGGTCTTCGGCGTCGTAGTCCACGTCGCCCCGCTGCGCGCGTAGCTCCGGCATGACGCCGGACGGAAGGCTTCGCAGAACCAGCGGGTCCATCCGCGGTCACGGTTGCAGCTGTCGCCGCCGAGCCACGTGTTCGAGTCGCCGAGCACGACGACTTTGGCACTGTCGCGGCACCACGGTTCTTCCGCACCGCAACGGCACGACACCGTTATCAGCAACAGGGCAACGAGATATGTGCGGACCTTTGAAATGTTCATATAAAGCAACCGTCTTTCTACACTTATATAAAGACTGCAAAGGTATATAATTTTAATGAGCTTGCAAAAAATACCTGACTATAATTCCATTTCCAGCTCTTCATACAAGTCCACCGGCCCCAAATGAAAGAGCTTCGGCCCTGAACACAACGAAAAAAAGGATTGGAGACCGCATGACGGCAGCCTCCAATCCTTTTTCTTCTGTATGAATGATGTTGTTCCGGAACCGGTTCCGGACTCACTTTGTCATGTCATAGACCACCTGCATGATTTTCTTTCCGAGCTCGTCGGCGGCCTCCATGGTCGCAGCCTCGCTGTAGACGCGGATGATCGGCTCCGTGTTTGACTTGCGCAGATGAACCCATTTGTCCTCAAAATCAATCTTGACGCCGTCGATGTCGTTCACCTGTTCGTCGCGATAGAGTTCCTTCACGCGTTCGAGGATGGCGTCGACGTCGGTCTGCGGGGTGAGGTCGATGCGGTTCTTGGCTATGAAATAGTCCGGCAGGGCGGCGCGCATCTCGCTCACGCGGCATCCCTTGCGGGCCAGGGCGGACAGGAAGAGGGCGATGCCGACAAGGGCGTCGCGGCCGTAATGGCTCTCGGGATAGATCACTCCGCCGTTGCCTTCGCCGCCGATGACGGCTCCAACTTCCTTCATCTTAGTTGTCACGTTGACCTCGCCGACGGCCGCGGCCGTGTATGTACCGCCGTGACGGAGGGTCACATCGCGCAGGGCACGGGTCGAACTGAGGTTGCTGACGGTGTTGCCGGGCGTGCGGCTGAGCACGTAGTCGGCCACGCTGACCAGCGTATATTCCTCTCCGAACATGCGGCCGTCCTCGCAGATGAACGCCAGACGGTCGACATCGGGGTCGACAACAATGCCGAGGTCATAGCCTCCGCCGCGCATCTCATCCATGATTCCGCCGAGGTTCTTCTCCAGCGGCTCTGGATTGTGGGCGAAATCGCCGGTCGGCTCGCCGTTGATGACCTTGCACTCGACACCCAGTTCGGCCAGAAGCTCGGGCAGGATGACACCTCCCACGCTGTTGACGGGGTCGACGCAGACGCGCAGTCCGGCTTTGCGGATGGCCTCGCGGTCGACGAGCTGGAGGCCGAGCACGGCCTCGATGTGGCGCCGGTTGAACGTGTCGTCACTGGTGTAGCTGCCGAGCCGGTCAACCTCGGCGTAGCAGAAGTCCTCCCGTTCGGCTATGGCGAGCACCTCGGCACCGTCGGCCGCGGTGAGAAACTCGCCCTCGTGGTTGAGCAGCTTCAGCGCGTTCCACTGGCGCGGGTTGTGACTCGCGGTGATGATGATGCCGCCGTCGGCTCCGGTCATGCGCACGGCCAGCTCTGTGGTCGGCGTCGTTGCCAGTCCTATGTCGGTGACGTCATATCCCATTCCCATCAGCGTTCCGCAGACGATGCTGCGCACCATCTCGCCAGAGATGCGCGCGTCGCGGCCCACGACGATACGTCCGGAGACCTGGGGGCGTCCGCTGCGTCGGATGAAAGTGGCGTAGGCAGTGGTGAACTTGACGATGTCAAGCGGGTTGAGGGTGTCTCCCGTCCGGCCTCCGATGGTTCCACGGATGCCGGAAATGGATTTTATCAGTGTCATGATGGTTTATCTTTCTCTTTGGTATGTTATGGTATAGGCACACGGATAGACGCTCGACATGGCGTAGGCATGTCCCTGCGTGTGGGGAACGATGATGCTGACCTTTGCGATTCCGTCCTCGGCGTCAGTCTGACGGCCGACCTTCACATACTGAAGCGGCACGAGCCAGCCCGCCGGAACGGATGCGCCATAGGTCGAGAGCATCACTCCGCTGACGAACGAGGCCGTATATTGGCTGCCGACGCGCGTCACCGTCATCTTGTCGTAGCTGCGTGGGGCATAGTCGTCACGCGACTGCATGGCGCCATCCATGATGTTCCACTCCGTATAGCGGCAGAGGAGGTTGACCTGTTTGTTCTCTTCAAGCTGACTGCCGCTACCTTTCCGTTCAATCTGCATGTAGATTCCGCTCTTTTCGAGATAGACATACTGATTGGCGGCGACATCGGTCGTCTGTCCCTGTGCCTCGAAAGTCGGTTCGTCAATCACGTTGATGCCATTGTCGCGGATGTAGTCGCTGATGGCGTTGCGCTCCTTCTCTTTCTTGTCTCCGTAGGTCTCTTCGTCGTTGCAGGCACAAAAGAGCATCACGACAAGCACGAGTAGCGGATATGCGGTCTTTCTCATATTCTCGTTGTAAATTATAATAATGTGTGCAAAAGTAATAAAATCCTGTCAATCGGCGGCAATATTACGTTACTTTAACGTGTCGGCGAAACTCAGGATGGCGTTGCGGGCAATCATTGCGGCTTCTTCTATCGAGCAGTTGAGCCGTCCGCCGGCTGCATTGAGATGGCCGCCGCCGTTGAAGAAGGCCTCCGCCACCTTGTTGCACGGGAAGGCGTCGACCGACCGGAGGCTGACCCAGATGACGTTGTCGCGCTCTGTGTCCTCGCGCAGCGATATGGAGAGCTTCAGTCCTTTTATCTGAAGGGGCATGTTGACCAGTCCCTCGGCATCGCCCTTGACGAAGCGGAAGCGGCGCAGGTCGCGTCGCGTGAGGACGAAGAAGGAGGCGTGGTGCTCGGGCAGGACGACCAGACTGCGGTAGAGGACATAGCCGATGAGCCTCAGACGGTTCTCGCTGTAGTTGTTGTAGACGTTGCGGTAGATTTTGTCCTTGTTGATGTTCTTCGTGAGAAGCTGGCTGATGATGAAATAGATTTCGGGGCTGTTGCTGTTGTATGTGAACCCGCCCGTGTCGGTCATCATGCCGCAGTATATCGGGGCGGCGAAATGCGGGCCCATCGCTTCGAAGCCGCCCAGCTGCCAGACGAGGCGGAAGACCATCTCGCTGGTCGAGCTCATCTCCGGCCGCGAGACGCGCAGGGCACAGTCGATTGACGGTTCGAGATGGTGGTCGACCATGACCCGTCGTGCCGGCGAGGCCTCCAGCGACGCGGCCATGGCGTCGGTGCGGCCGAGGGAGTTGAAGTCGAGACAGAAAATGAGGTCGGCCGCGGCTATGGCGGCGTCGGCTTCCTCACGGCGCTTGTCGTAGCGCACGATGGTCTCCGTGCGCGGCATCCACTGAAGGAAGTCGGGATATTGGTCCGGAATGATGACTTTCGGCTCCTTGCCACGGCTTCTCAGATATTCGGCCCAGCCCAGCGACGAGCC
>USFX01000112.1 GCA_900553965.1 uncultured Prevotella sp. | reverse complement strand
GCAAGCGCGCCATCCGCAAGACGGTGAAGAAGGGCGACACGCTGAAGATAAAGGAGGCCCGCGGCGGCGGTTTCGCCGTATCGCTGAAGGCAATGTGACGAAAATACAGAGAAAGAAGATGAATTGCAGAAACAGAATGATAGCCGCCGCCTTTGTAGCGGCTATCCTGCCTCAGACCGTCATGTCGCAGCTGACATTCGACGAGATGAGCTATTCCGCGGAAGAAACCGTGTTCCGGCTTAATGCCCCGACGGCGCAGAAGCAGAAGGTGCAGGTGCGCATCTACGACGAAGGGCAGGGCGGAAAGGCTGTCAGGACGATCAGGATGAAGGCCGTGGGCGACGACCGTTGGGAGGCAACAGTGAAAGGAAATCTGGACGGTAAGTTCTACACCTTCAACATCGGACGTGGCGAATGTCCCGGCGTCTTTGCCAAGGCGGTGGGCGTCAACGGCCAGCGTGGTGCCATCATCGACATGAAGCAGACCGACCCCGAGGGCTGGGAGAACGACAGACGTCCGGAGGTGAAGAGTCCGGCCGACCTCGTGATTTACGAGATGCACTGGCGCGATTTCTCCATCGACGCCTCTTCCGGCTTGCAGCATAAGGGAAAGTTCCTTGCCCTGACCGAGCCCAAGGCCATAGAGCATTTGAAGAAGCTGGGCGTCAATGCCATCCACATCCTTCCGTCGTTCGACTATGCGTCGGTTGACGAGAGCCGGTTGAACGTGCCACAGTATAACTGGGGCTACGACCCGAAGAACTACAACGTGCCGGAGGGCGGCTATTCCACCGACCCATTTGCTCCCGCCGTGCGCATCAGGGAGTTCAAGCAGATGGTGCAGGCTTTGCATAAGGCTGGCATAAGGGTGATTCTCGACGTTGTCTACAACCATACGTTTGACATAAAGAACAGCAATTTCCAGCTCACATATCCCGATGTCTACTACCGGAAGACAGCCGACGGCAAGTATAGCGACGGTTCCGCATGCGGCAACGAGACCGCTTCGGAGCACCCGCTGATGCGCCGGTTTATGCTGGAGAGCGTGAAGTATTGGATTGACGAATACCATATCGACGGCTTCCGCTTCGACCTGATGGGTATCCACGACATTGAGACGATGAAGCAGATACGTGCCGAAGTCAACCTCATAGACCCTACAATATATATATATGGTGAGGGATGGAGTGCCGGAACGTGCGCATATCCGCATGAGAAGCTGGCGATGAAGGCTCAGACATACCGTCTGGACGGCATCGGCGCTTTCAGCGATGACATGCGCGACGCTCTGCGCGGACCGTTTAACGACGACACTAAGGGCGCATTTCTGGCCGGTATCGCCGGTGAGGAGGAGAGCCTGAAGTTCGGCATCGTTGGCGGCATATCCCATCCGCAGGTTGACATGACGAAGGTCAACTACGACAAGAAGCCTTGGACGGCCCAGCCGACACAGCAGATAAGCTACGTGAGCTGTCACGACGACATGTGCCTTGTCGACCGTCTGAAGGCCAGCGTGCCCGGTTTGCAGGACACTTCGAAGCCTGAATATCTGCGTATGGCGGAGCTGATACGCCTCGACCTGCTGGCCCAGACGGCTGTGTTTACGTCGCAGGGTGTTCCCTTCATCCTCAGTGGCGAGGAGATGCTCCGCGACAAGAAGGGCGTTCACAACAGCTTCAATTCCCCCGACAGCATCAACCATCTTGACTGGGACAACCTGAAACGCTATCCGCAGGTGTTCGACTACTACAGCCGTCTCATCCGGTTGCGCAAGAATCATCCGGCTTTCCGATTGGCCGATGCCGACAAGGTGCGCCGTCATCTGGAGTTCATGCAGACGGAGGATTGTCTCGTGGCCTTCCAGCTGAAGGATTTGGAGGGCATAGACTCCTGCAAGCGCATCGTTGTCGTGCTGAATGGCAACAAGGCCGCCAGAGCGGTCACTATTCCAGACGGCCGCTACACCGTCGTTTGCAGCAATGCCGTCATCAATGAGGATGGCATGGGCACGGTGGAAGGTAACCGCGTACAGGTGGATGCTCAGTCGGCGTTGATTCTTTTTGAGAAATGAGTTTTATATGGAGTTAAGGAGTTAAAGGAAGCGATAACTTCCCCTTTAACTCCTTAACCCCTTTAGTAGCAGCAAAAAACAAACAATAATGAGAAAACTGATAATAACCCTAACATTGCTTCTCGGTGTTATGAACATGAATGGAAGTATTAAGATTGACCGTATAGAGCCTACTGACTGGTACGTAGGCATGAAAGACGCTACGTTGCAGCTGATGGTCTATGGCAAGGACGTCCGGGATATGGATGTCGACGTGCAGTATCCGGGTGTCCGTGTCGACTCAATCGTGCGTCTGGAGTCACCCAATTACCTGCTTGTCTATCTCAATCTGCAGGGAGCACAGGCCGGCGAGATGACCCTGAACTTCAAGCAGGGCAAGAAGACAAAGAAGGTGGCATATACCCTGAAGAACCGCGAGATGGCCGGCGAGAAACGCATCGGATTCAGCAACGCCGATGTGCTCTACATGCTGATGCCCGACCGTTTTGCCAACGGCCGGACTGACAACGACGCTTTCAAGACCATGCGCGACAAAGTGTGTGACCGTCAGGCGCCGAGCTTGCGTCATGGCGGCGACCTTGAAGGCATACGCCAGCATCTCGACTATTTTACCGAGCTGGGCGTGACGGCCCTGTGGTTCACGCCGGTGTTGGAGAACGACTCTCCCAACGACGGCAAGAACAGCACTTATCACGGTTATGCCACGACCGACTACTACCGTGTTGACCCGCGCTTCGGCACCAACGAGGAGTATCGCGCACTCATCGCCGAGGCCCATGCCAAGGGCCTGAAGGTCGTGATGGACATGATCTTCAACCATTGCGGTTTCGACCATCCGTGGATTGCCGACATGCCGTCGAAGGACTGGTTCAACACTCCGGAGTGGCTCTTCCCCGAGAATCAGGGCGCGGAGCATCAGAAGACGATAGGCACTATGGATGGTGCGGCCAAGGTGAATGACATGTATCTGCAGACCAGCTATAAGCTTACGCCGGTGCTCGACCCGTACGCCAGCAAGGTTGACCTCCGTGAGACTGTCGACGGATGGTTCGTTCCTACCATGCCCGACCTGAACCAGCGCAACCCTCACGTCATCAAGTATCTCATTCAGAACAGCGAATGGTGGATAGAAAGCGCGGGCATCGACGGAATACGTATGGATACCTATCCTTATGCCGACCGTGACGCGATGGCCTTGTGGATGAAGACCCTCGACATGGAGTATCCCAACTTCAATACGGTGGGTGAGACCTGGGTGACTGAACCGGCTTATACCGCCGCATGGCAGAAGGACTCCCGCCTGTCGGAGAAGAACAGCTACCTGAAGACGGTGATGGACTTCGCCTTTTTCGACCGCATCAATCAGGCAAAGAACGAGGTGACCGACGGCTGGTGGAACGGAATGAACCGCATCTACAACGTGCTCTGCTACGATTATCTCTATCCCAATCCCAAGAGCGTGATGGCTTTTGTGGAGAACCATGACACCGACCGCTTCCTCGGCACGGGCAAGGACACCGTGGCTCTGAAGCAAGCGCTGGCACTCCTGCTCACCATCAACCGCACGCCGCAACTCTATTATGGCACGGAGGTGCTGATGAACGGTACGAAGGCGGAGACGGACGGTAATGTGCGTAAGGACTTCCCCGGCGGTTGGGCCTGTGACAGCCGCAACTGCTTCACCGCAGAAGGCAGGACACAGGCTGAGAACAGCATGTTCAATTGGCTGAGCAAGCTGTTGCACTGGCGTAAGGGCAATAAGGTGATAACCGAAGGCAGTCAGGTGCAGTTCACTCCTTATAAGGGCGTTTATGTCATTGCCCGCCAGTATCAGGGCAAGAGCGTGATGACTGTCATCAATGGAACCAAGGAACCGGCACAACTGGAAGTCGCACGTTATGCGGAAATCATAGGCGGCAAGGAGAAAGCCGTGGATGTCATTAGCGGCAGGACTGTCACGATTGACAGGAATGTGAAGCTGCGTCCCCGTCAGACGCTCATACTTGAAATTTGATTTAGGACAGAGGTAAGAGTATAGAGTGAAGAGGTATGATTACCGACACAAAGTTTTAGATTAAGTAAGAGATAAGAGGAAAGAGAGAAGAGGTATGATTACCGCGCAAGCCCAAGGCCTTTATGTCGGTAATCATACCTCTTCTCTCTTTCTTCTTAACTCTTACCTTAAAAATTAAATGAGTTGCGGCAGGAATGAGGATATTATCAGGACGATAATGCCGGTTATGAGCACGGCGATTGTCTTTTGCGAGCAGCCTTTCCATTCTTTCAGGATTATGCCCCAGACGTTTGAGAACACCACGTTGAGCGCCATGAGGATGCAGAACGAGAGCGTCATCAGCGTCGGTGACTCGGTGAGGAAGCCCTTGCCGAGTGACAATCCGAAGAACTGGCTGTACCACAGCGCACCGGCCAAGGCGCAGAAGACCACGTTGTTCAGCCATACATTGCCCTTCTTGTAGTCACCCCACGTGCCGTTCTTGCTGTTCTGATAGAAACAGTAGATGGCGTTGGTGACGAATCCGCCGAGCGTAACGAGGAACGTTGCGGGCAGCGTCTTGTACATATCGGGCGTCAAGTCGCCGAAGTTGATTTCCTTTCCGAACTCCAGACCGACGTTGAAGCAGCCGCTCATGAAGCCGGCGAGCAGGGCGATGGCCAATCCTTTCGGGAAGTTGAAGTCCTTGACGGCGGCTTTCTTCTCTTCCTCAGACAGCGAAGCGGCTTTCATCGAGCCGGCCACACCGATGATAGCGATGCCGACGAGCGTAACGACGACACCGAGAATGACGGCGAAAGTCAGCGACTCAAGTGCGTTGAGTTCGGGGAAGAAGATGTTGAGCAGCACGGGGCCCATGATGGTTCCCAGTCCGGCGCATGTTCCGAGGGCAATCGACTGGCCCAAGGCAACGCCGAGATAGCGCATCGACAGACCGAACGTGAGTCCGCCGACACCCCACAGGACGCCGAAGAGGATGGTCATCCAGAGGTTGAACGAGTTTGTCATAGAGAACAGTCCGCAGAGACTGTAACCCTCCGGAACGGCCAGCATGGCGCCGAGCAGCGGCAGGAGGAGCCATGCGAAGACGCCCTGAACAATCCAGTAGCTTTCCCATGACCAATCCTTGATCTTGTTGATTGGCACATAGCAGCTCGACTGGCAGAAGGCGCCGATGGCGATGATAAGTAATCCGATGATTATTTCCATATTCTATAAAAGTGAAGAGTGAAAAATGAAGAGTGAGGAATTTGCTGCCGCACAGACCACTGTCCATAAACGCAGCAGCGGCAGCAAATCCGTCACTCTTTACTCTTCACTCTTGATTAATGATTATTATGCTCTCTTTGAAGTTACGTCAGCCTCATATTTCTCAACGGCTGTGATGAACTCTTCGCCTACGGGCACGTTGTTGCGGACGCAGAACTCGTCGTAAACAGCGTTCCAAGGCAGGTTCTTGCACTCTTCGAGCAGAGCCAGACGCTGGAACTTCTTGTCGTCCAGCTCATACTGACGCAGTGTTGCCAGCGGTTCGAGCAGGGCGCGGAGCATGCACTTCTGAGCGGCGCGGCTACCGATGACGTAGGCACCGATGCGGTTGAGCGTTCCGTCGAAGTAGTCGAGACCGTAGTGAACGCGGTCGAGAGCGCCGGCGCGGACGATTTCGCTGAACAGATCCTGTGTCGGGTCGTCCATGATGGTAACGTGGTCTGAGTCCCAGCGAACCGGGCGAGAAACGTGGAGCATCAGCTCGGGAACGAAGAGCAGCATGGCAGAAACCTTGTCGGCAACGCTCTCCGTCGGGTGGAAGTGACCGGTGTCGAGGGTGATCATCATGTTGTTCTTGGCTGCGTAGGATGTGTAGAAGTCGTTTGAACCAACGGTGTAGCTCTCCAGACCGATACCGAACACCTTAGACTCGACGCAGTCCTTCATGTTGTCATACTTCTGAGCGAAGATCTGGTCGAGAGAATCCTTCAGCAGCTCACGGTACATCAGACGGTTGACGGTGAGGTCCTTGCTTCCGTCGTGCACCCATGTGTTCATGATACAGGGGTCGCCCTGAGCCTTACCGATGGCCTCGGAGATGGCGCGGCAGCGCTTTGAGTGCTCAATCCAGAAGTCGCGGATGCCCTTGTCGGGGTTGGCGAGGCTCAGGTCGCCGCTCTTCGGGTGAGAGAATGATGTAGAGTTGAAGTCGAGCAGGGTGTTGTTTGCCTTACCCCAGTCAATCCAGCTCTGGAAGTGTGTTACGTCGCACTGGTCGCGGTCAACGTACTTGCCGCCGAAGTCACCGTAAATCTCGTGGAGGTTCAGACGGTGAGTTCCGGGGATGAGTGACTTTGCGTAGAGGATGTCAGCGCGCAGTTCGTCGATGTTGCGGGCTTTGCCGGGATAGTTTCCGTTGACCTGGATACCGCCGGTCAGCGAGCCGCCCTGATTCTCGAAGCCTGCCACGTCGTCTGCCTGCCAGCAGTGCATGCTGAGGTGGAAGTTCTGCATCTGTTCCAACACTTTCTCTGTGTCAACTCCGATGGCTGCGTAGCGCTCTTTGGCCACTTCGTATGCCTTTTTTACCAATTCTTCTTTCATTTTGTTTTTAGGTTTTTATTGTTAGTTTGTTAATTGATTATCAGCCTAACCCCCAACCCCTCCACAAAAGGGAGGGGAGGGTGGTATGCTTTTGTGGAAAGAATGGGAATCACTTTGAACTGCGGTAGCAAATTACTCGCTACGCTCTCGTCAACACGTCTTCACTCTTCATTCTCCCCTTTAAGTCCCCCTGAGGGATGCAAGGGGGCTTTCATTCTTCATTTTTTCTTCTCCACGATTTCGAGGAAGCGCTCGTAGGCCTTGTCCCACGTCTCCTTGTCTTTCGGTTCGAAGCGTTTCAGTTCGAGACTGTCGGCGATTATGCGGCGCATCTCCCAGATGTCGCTGACGTCGCCGGCGGCTTTTGCCTGAAGCATGATGTTTCCGATGGCCGTTCCTTCCTGCGGTCCGGCGAGCACCTCAACGCCGAGAGCGTCGGCTGTGAACTGATTGAGATAGTTGTTGAGCGAGCCGCCGCCGATGATGTGGAGCACGTCGAGCGGGAATGAGGCCATCTCTTTCAGATAGCCGAACACCTGACGGTAGCGCAGGGCGAGCGAATCGAAGATGCAGCGGCATATCTCGGCATATCCCTCCGGCACGTGCTGGCCGGTCTCGCGGCAGTAGGTCTGTATCGCGTCGACCATCGACGCCGGGTTGGTGAACATCGTGTCGTCCGGATTGATGATGCTCTGGAACGCGGGCTGCTTCATGGCCTCGGCCTGCAGCTCGGCGTGAGATTTCGGCGCGTCGGTCCACTCCTTGCGGCAACGCTCGTAGAGCCACATGCCGCAGATGTTCTTCAGGAAGCGTGTCGTTCCCTCGATTCCGCCCTCGTTGGTGAAGTTGCGCTCGTAGCTCAGGTCGTTGATGATGGCGTCCTTGGTCTCGATGCCCATCAGACTCCACGTTCCGCTGCTCAGGTAGGCGAACTTCTCGTCCTTGGCCGGAACGGCTGCGACGGCGCTGCCCGTGTCGTGGCCGGCAACGGCGATGACGGGCACGGCGCCCAGTCCGGTCATCTTCTGAACCTCTTCCGTCAGCGTGCCGATCTCGACGGCCGGATTGACCATCTGACCGAAGTTGTCGCGGCTCAGTCCGACGCTCTCCAGAAGACGCTCGTCGAGCTGTTTTGTCTTCGGGTCGAGAATCTGGCTGGTCGAGGCGATGGTATATTCGCAGACCATCTTGCCCGTCAGCATATAGCTCAGCGCGTCGGGCACGAAGAGAATCTTCTCCGCATTTTCCAGCGCCGTGTTTCCGGCGCGGCGCATGGCGTAGAGCTGGAAGAGCGAATTGAAGTTCATGAACTGTATTCCGGTGGTGTCGTAGACCGTCTTTTTGTCGACGGCCTTGTCGAAATATTCCTCCATCATTCCGAACGTGTGTGGGTCGCGGTAGGCCAGCGGATTGCGCAGCAGCGCACCGTCCTTGCCGACGCAGACGAAGTCGACGCCCCATGTGTCGATTCCGATGGAGCAGATGGGGAGCTGCCGCTGTGCGGCGAGCTTGAGACCTTTTATTATCTCATTATATAATGCGTAGATGTCCCAGTAGAAATGTCCGCCGGTCTCGATGAGGTTGTTGTCGAAACGGGTGAGTTCCTCCAGCGAGAAGCGTCCGCCGTCGAGTGTGCCGATGATCGTGCGGCCGCTTGTCGCGCCGAGATCCACGGCAAAGAAGTATTTCTTGTTATTTTCCATTTGATTTGTTTTTGTTAGCAGTATTTGTATTTAGAGATTACACTTGCAGCGATAGTGCATACGAGCGTAATGTGAATTCGCTCACAAATTATTCGTAAACTCATCAACACGTGCCGAGTGCAACCTATCGTATGCAAAGATAGCGTTTTCTTGTCAATTCTGAGCATGATTATTTGATTTTTCAGCTAAAAGTTTTGTTTCCGCCTGTCCGACGCTCCGGCGACCGCTCCGGACGGGCTTTTTTCGTCCCCGTAAGGGCCTCCCGACAACGCCGTAAGGCCTTCCCGAACAGCAATGGTGTCATGGAAATTCTGAATTTCGGCACTTTCAATCTGGAAAAACCGTCCGCGCTTTTTTCCGTTTCCGGCTCCGTTTTCCGGCCGAAAAATCGCCGCCGTCC
>USFX01000111.1 GCA_900553965.1 uncultured Prevotella sp. | reverse complement strand
CCTTGACGGGCGAACTGAACCGCCGTGGGCATGATGAAGCCCCATCCGATGGCGAGCAGGAAGCACGGCAGTACGCCTTTCGCCAGACGGGCGTCCGTGATTGCCGTTGCGGGGGCGACGCAGTCGGGTTGCGCGTAGCGTATCATCAGCGCCATGAGCAGACATCCGACGATGTTTCCGGCAAGCACCGTGGCCAGCATTGACCAGTCGCCGTGACGCCGGATGAACCCCGCCGTACCGGTGTAGAGCTTCAGTCCGTAGTAGACAACGGCCGTAAGGCCGAACGCGAAGAGCACTGCTCCGGCCACGCCACCCGTACGCAGGTTGACGACGCAGCCGATTGAGATGCAGATGCCGGCGAGAATGGCCGGCGGAAATGTATTTCTGAACATATATGAATTTTGAATGGTGAATTAGGAATTACGAGTTGTCGGCCTGCAGCCGATGATGAATTATGAATTACGAATTACGGCTGCGCGGTCATCTTTGTCTGAAACAGTGACCATCGTTGCCTGAAACGGTATTCACCGTTGTCTGAAACCGGGGACGGGCAGTTGTAATTCGTAATTCATAACTCATAACTTATAATTCGAAAACGACCACTCCTTCCTGTTTCTTACCGTCCATCATGATCTTCAGCGGACGCTCGAAGCGCACGTGGCGGACATATTCCGTCTCGCTGACGGCCGGCATGTCGTCGAGCAGATCCTTGCGGAAGATGCCGTCGTCGCGGTAGGTGTTGATGGTGAAATAGCCCACACCGAACGACGTGAGGTTCTGGAAGAAGTGGGTTCCCTGGCTCGGGTCGACGCGATAGTTCTTCAGTCCCGACTCGACGATGACTCGGGCGGCGCTGATGTGCGGCCACTTCACCGGTATTCCCAGCCACGGGTCGCTCGAACCCCAGCGTCCCGGACCGACGAGAACGTAGCCGCGGCCCTCGTCGAGGAAGCGGCGGTTGACGGTTTCGATGTCGCGGGCGATGGCGGGGTTGTTCGCCGCCGTGAAGTTCTCGTCCGTCTTGACATAGACAACATCCGTGACATCTTCGGCGATGCCGTGGCCGAGCGAGTTGTGGGAGCGCAGGAGACACTGCTCGTCGGGAATGGCGGCGAGATCTTCGTCGAGCACCTGCTTGCTGTCGACGATGGGGCGTATCTGCAAGAGATAGAGTTCGCCCGTCTTGTCGGCGTTCAGATTGCACGCAAACTCAATCTCCACCGGCCGCCGCATCTCCTCTGCGCCGACGCGCTGGGCCGTCTGGAGCAGTTCGGGCAGGGGGAAAATGTCGTGCTGGAGCACGCCGCAGAACGAGATGACCTTGCGTCCTCCCTCGTAGATGCCGTCGCGGATGACCTGGTCGTAGGGGTCGAATGTCGACGCGATGTAGTTGAGCGAGCCGTCCTTGTCGGCCTCCTTGACCCTCAGATTGAGGATGTTGAAGCCGTCGTCGGTCTTCAGTTCCGCTCCCGTCTGGCGCATGTCGAGCGCATAGAACCGCGTCTGCGTGTCCCTCAGTGCCGTCTCCATCTCGCTGGTCTGGAGCACCTGCTTCGGGTGGTAGGGGCTGACGCGCAGCGTCTGACCTCCGTCGACGATATACTTGCCAAGTCCGAGGGCGAGATTGGCGATGCCCTCCTCAGCCTTTTCCTCCCCGATGGGATAGTAGTTGAGCGAGCGCAACACGCCGCTGAACGTCGGATAGTAGCGGTCGCCATACTGACGGCCGACCACTTCCTGCAGGATGACGGCCATCTTCTCCTGGTCGATGACGTTGCGTGTGGCCGTCATGTAAGCCTTGGAGTCGCGGAAGAACACCGAGGCGTAGACGCCCTTGATGGCCGAGGCCAGCATGCGCAGCATCTCGTAGCGGTCGTCGAGATAGGGGACCATGTATGTCGAGTAGATTCCGGCGAAGGGCTGGTAGTGGGAATCCTCCAGCAGCGACGACGAGCGCACGGCAATCGGCGACTTCACGGCGTCGAAGAACGTGAAGAAGTCGGCTATCAGCGAGTCCGGGAGCTGTGCCCGTAGGAAGTGGCTGAGGATTTCTTCGTCCGAGGCGTCGCTCAGGGCTATCTGATAGAGATTGTTCTTCTCCATGAACTCGTCGAAGAAATCGGTGCAGAGCACCACCGTGCGCGGAATGGTCACCGTCGCTCCGGCGTGCTTGTTGAACTCCGGATGGCGCTTGATGATGTTGTCGAGAAAGGCCAGACCGCGTCCCTTGCCGCCCAGCGAGCCTTCGCCGATGCGCGCGAAATGGCCGTAGGCGTCGAACTTTCCGCGGTCGAAGACGGCCACGATGCCGATGTTCTTCATCCGGCGGTACTGTACGATGGCGTCGAAGATGATCTGACGGTGGGCGTCAACGTCCTGCAGCTTGTGCCACGTGACATGCTTCAGAAAGGCCGAGACGGGGAATATCGCCCGCGCACTGAGCCATCGGCTGACGTGGTTGCGGCTGACGTGATAGAGCATCGAGTCCTCCGGAATCTTGAAAATGTTGTCCTGAAGCTCCTTCAGCGAGCGCACGCGGACGACCTCCTCATGGGTCGTGGGATTGCGGAAGATGAAGTCGCCGAAGCCCATGTGCTCCTCCATGAGACGGTGGAGGTCGATGTTCATCTTCTTGGAGTTCTTGTCGACGAAGCGGAAACCCTCGGCACGCGCCTTCTCCTCGTTCTCCGTCTCCGCACTCTGGAGGATGAGCGGCACGTATTCGTCCCTCCGGCGTATCTCCCGCAGCAGCCGCAGTCCGGCGTCGGCCACGCCGAGATTGCCGCCCGCACCGCCCGCCGGCAGCGGAGACGACGTCTGTCCGGACGTGTCACCCTCGGTCTGTTCTGTCTCCGCCGTGCTTCCCATCGGGAAACGGGCGTCGCTGATGACACCGAGAATGTTGTCGGCATAGCGCTCATACATCTCCATGGCCTCCTCATAGCTGCGCGCCAAGACCACCTTCGGGCGTCCGCGCTTGCGCTGTGCGGCGGCATGGGGATTGAGTGCCTCGGTGGAGAAGCGGTTGCTCTGCTGGAGTATGTAGCTGTAGAGATTGGGCAGTACGGAGGAATAGAACCTGATGCTGTCCTCGACGAGCAGTATGACCTGGACGCCGGCCTCGCGTATGTCGTGGTCGATGTTCATCCTGTCCTCGATGAGCTTGATGATCGAGAGGATGAGATTGGTGTTGCCGAGCCAGCCGAAGACGTAGTCGAAGATGGAGAGGTCCTCGTTCTCCATGCGGCGCGTGATGCCGTGGGAGAACGGCGTGAGCACGACGCAGGGGATGTCCGGCGAGAGAGCCTTGACGGAGCGGGCCACGTCGAAGGCGTCGTTGTCGGCGTTGCCCGGCATGCAGATGACCAGGTCGATGTCGGTTGTCTGCAGCGCCTTGCGTGCCTCCTCCGTCGTGCTCACCTGCGTGAACGTCGGCGGATAACGCAGGCCGAGGTCCATATACTCGTCGAAGATTTTTTCGTCAACCCGCCCGTCGTCCTCAAGCATGAAGGCGTCGTAGGGATTGGCAACTATCAGGACGTTGAAGATGCGGCGCGTCATGAGATTGACGAACGACACGTCTTTCAGATAAAAATCATTCCACTCCTGTGGTACATTCTTGGCCATACTCTCTGATATATAAAATGTTTGTTGTTCCTTTCTCTTTTCGGTCGGCGGCGGACGGTGTCGGAAGCTCCGGGCACGTGGCGGCGGCAGATTCCGTAAGCCGGTGGAAGGGTGTTGCAGAATCATATAATTTACCCGGCATATAGGGACATCGCTTTGTGATGTTCGTTGAATGTCAGCTGAACATGTCAACGTGTCAAAGGCACGTCCCTGCAATTTCATGGTTTGCGACCCCCACGATGCCTCGCCGGGCTTAATCCCGCGTCGGCGGATGCCCCACGGTGCATCCCTGCCGGTGGCAGTCCGTTGCTTATGCCACCCTCCAGCGTTCAAACGACAAAAATACGAAAAAATCCCGAGACGGCCATAAGGTCGGCTGAAAGAATGGATTTTGAGGCGGCGGACATGCCGTAGCCTCTGAATTATGTCGCAATAATATCACGGAATTTAACACTTCAGAATTTTAATTCTGGAGAGCGGCAAAGCCGGAATCTTGACATTCCGCCGCCGTCGTCAGTCCGTTTTCTCATTTTCTTAGAGCCGGGAGGGCCTTACGGCTCTACAGCGGGGCCGCTTTCGCATGACGGCGGCGGCCTTGTTGCAACGCCGTAAGGGCCCCGTTGCAACCTCGTAAGGCCCTTACGGCAGAATAAAAGCATACAAAAAGTTGCACACTTCC
Source organism: uncultured Prevotella sp. (assembly GCA_900553965.1). Classification (GTDB taxonomy): domain Bacteria; phylum Bacteroidota; class Bacteroidia; order Bacteroidales; family Bacteroidaceae; genus Prevotella. Next base: position 4,832 of record USFX01000111.1, on the reverse strand, counting down.
GCTATTTTCGTCGTAATACACTGGCCCTCAGGCGATAAAAGATGCACGCGCAAAACTCGCGAATTTGCGGCCAAATGATTTTCATTTTTGAATTCTTCAAGGATTTTGAGGCATTTGTCCGAATACTTCCGAGTTTTTAACAGTTTCTTTCCAAGGACGGACGATATGATAGAATGACAGGAAAGACACTGTGGGACATAGGCTTGAGGGATAGAAGACCATACGTAGAAAAGGCTGCGCCCATATAATTTCAAACAGAAGACCGAAATCATAAAAGACTGCTCCCATATAATTTCAGACATAAGACAAAAAGCACAAAAGGCTGCGACCGTATAATTTCAGACATAAGACCATACAAACAAAAGGCTAACGCCCGTATAACGCGGTTGTGGGATATAACCCTACCACGTCATACAGGCGTCAGCCTTTCGTGCTTTTGGTCTTATGTCCGGCAGCGGTCTGCCGCCGCCGATATTCTCATTCCTCACTCCCCGCTCCTCCGTTCCTCAAAAAACGAATTGCCGGGAGAGGGAGACTATTCCTTGTTGGCGCGCTTGCGGTCGTTGTGGTCGAGGATGGTCTTGCGCATACGCATGCTCTTCGGCGTCACCTCGACAAGCTCGTCGGCCTTGATGTACTCCAGAGCCTCTTCGAGCGAGAGGATTGTGCGGGGCACGATGCGGGCCTTGTCGTCCGAGCCGCTGGCGCGGGTGTTGGTCAGCTGCTTGGCCTTGGCGACGTTGATAACAAGGTCGTTGTCGTGGATATGCTCGCCGACAACCTCACCGATATATACCTCCTCGCCCGGGTCGATGAAGAACTTGCCACGGTCCTGCAGCTTGTCTATGGAATAGGCGAAGGCCGTTCCGGTCTCAAGAGCAATCATCGAGCCGTTCATCCGGCGCGCGATATCACCCTTATAAGGCTGGTACTCCTTGAAGCGGTGGGCCATGATGGCCTCGCCCTGAGATGCGGTGAGGACGTTGGTGCGCAGTCCGATGATGCCGCGCGAGGGAATGTCAAACTCGATATTGACGCGCTCGCCCTGGCTTTCCATCGACGTCATCTCGCCCTTGCGGCGTGTCACCATGTCAATCATCTTGCTGGCGAACTCCTCGGGCACGTTGATGGTCAGCTCCTCGACGGGCTCGCAGCGCTGGCCTTCAATTTCCTTGAAAATAACCTGCGGCTGGCCGACCTGAAGCTCGTAGCCCTCGCGGCGCATGGTCTCGATGAGCACGGAGAGGTGGAGCACGCCGCGGCCGCTGACAACCCACTTGTCCGTCGAGTCCTCAAACTGGCTGACGCGCAGGGCGAGGTTCTTCTCCAGCTCTTTCGTGAGCCGGTCGTTGATGTGGCGGCTGGTCACGAACTTGCCTTCGCGGCCGAAGAAGGGTGAGTCGTTGATCATGAAGAGCATCGACATGGTCGGTTCGTCGATGGCGATGGGCGGAAGCGGCTCGGGATTTTCGGCGTCGCAGATGGTGTCGCCGATTTCGAAGCGCTCCAGACCGATGATTGCGCAGATGTCACCGCTCTGCACCTCGGATGTCTTCACGTGACCCATGCCCTCGAAAGTGTGGAGTTCCTTGATGCGGGTCTTCTCCGTCGTTCCGTCGCGGTGGCTGATGGTGACGGCCATGCCCTCGGTGAGCACACCGCGGTGGACGCGGCCCACGGCTATACGGCCGGTATAGCTGGAATAGTCGAGGCTCGTGATGAGCATCTGGGGCGTTCCCTCGATGACCTTCGGTGCGGGGATGACCTCGACAATTTTGTCCAAAAGATATGTGATATTGTCCGTCGGCTGCTTATAGTCGGCGCTCATCCAGCCGTTCTTGGCTGAGCCGTAGACGACGGGGAAGTCCAACTGGTCTTCCGTTGCGTTGAGCGAGAACATCAGGTCGAAGACCATCTCGTAGACTTCCTCGGGGCGGCAGTTGGGCTTGTCGACCTTGTTGACCACCACGATGGGCTTCAATCCTATCTGAAGGGCTTTCTGCAACACGAAACGTGTCTGGGGCATGGGACCCTCGAAGGCGTCGACGAGAAGCAGACAGCCGTCCGCCATGTTGAGCACACGCTCCACCTCGCCTCCGAAGTCGGAGTGTCCCGGAGTATCTATAATATTGATTTTGACTCCTTTCCAGTTGATGGAAACGTTCTTGGAAAGGATGGTTATACCTCGTTCGCGCTCCAAATCATTGCTGTCCAACACTTGGCCGCTAAGGTCCTGTCCGTCACGGAAAAGGTTTCCGGCCAACATCATCTTGTCCACGAGGGTCGTCTTGCCATGGTCGACGTGGGCGATAATCGCTATGTTTCTGATGTCTTGCATTTTATTTAATACCTTAAAAATCAGGTGCAAAGGTACTGTTTTTCGTGAAGAATGAAGAATGAAGAATGAAGAAATTGCTGCAACGGGGCCGCTTTTGTAGCCAGCTCACTTGCAGAATACGCCGAAAATAACTTGCAGAATAACCGGAAATCACTTGCAGGATAGCTGAAAGGCAGCCTCCCACGCCGTCCGCAATGCCCCTCGGACATGCAGACGGCGCATAAACAGCAGCCTGACAAGTCCTTACTACGTTAAAACAAGTTAACGCCAACGCTTATTCTTCATTCTTCATTCTTCATTCTTCATTTAAATCCGTACCTTTGCACCCGCAAATCCGGAAAGTCCGGTGCATTCGAAGATGTCGCCGTTGTGATTAAGGCGGTGGGCGTCTGAGAGATGTAATCAAAACAACAAATTAATCAAAACAACAGTTATGTATCTTAATCAGGAAAAGAAGCAGGAGATTTTCGGTAAGTTCGGTAAGGGAACCGCAGACACAGGATCGGCAGAAAGCCAGATCGCTCTGTTCTCATATCGTATCTCTCACCTCACAGAGCACCTCAAGAAGAACCACAAGGACTACACAACAGCCCGTTCTCTGACTCAGCTCGTAGGTAAGCGCCGCGCTCTTCTCAACTACCTCTACGACCGCGACGTGAACCGCTACCGCGCTATCGTAAAGGCTCTCGGACTGCGCCGCTAATACGGCAACAGCCTTACAAGAAAACAAAACTCCCGCACATCTTCGGACGTGCGGGAGTTTTTGTTTTCCCGTATCATTGCCGGTGAGGGACAATGGTGTTGCCGTTGAGGGACAATATCATTGCGGATGCGTCATTTGCATCTTGATATTACCCCATAATACAAAGCGATGGGTCAGTCGTTGCCGCTTCCGCCACCCTGATACGTATTGTATGTATTGCCGAAATCGGGGTTGTTGCCGAGGTCTTCGCCGGAGTATGTGCTCCGCAGAATGCGCTGGTTGTAGTCCTTGCGCACCGGACCGGCACGCAGAATCATGTCGTCAAAGTTAATCGTGGGGATGACCATGCCCATCACTCCGATGCCCACGCGGATGCCGTCGGGCGACAGGTTGTTGCGCACGACAACCGTAGAGTAGAGCGCGTGAGGCCTTACTTCAAGCGTGTTGTAGCGGTGGAAGTCCACCATATACTTGTTCTCTTCAACCGAATCGGGCAGCGAGAAGATGGAAGTGAAGTTCCTCACGGCATCGTCAATCCTGTCACACTTCACGTCATAGTTGGCTTCGATGCACTCCTGAATGCTTCCCGTGACCTTGTTGACCATCTCCTTATCCGACGGAACGGTCAGCAGAGCCACTCCCGCCATAGCGGCCACGAATAGAAGCACGATGATCAGCCGTCCGAGACAGCTGTGGGTGAACAGATGGAGAAACGTTTCGTCCTTCTGATAAAGTCCTTTGTTCGTTTGCATAGTAGTTAATAATTAGTTGTTTAAGGCAGCCACGGGCATGTTCCGATATGCCCGTAGCCCGATGTCTTCATACCCGTAGGCGGGTGTATTCATGCCCGCAAGCGGGGTTTGACGCCCCCACTGTTACTTGTTATGTATCAGATTCATGAACTCCTGACGCGTCTTCGCCTGATTGAACGCGCCGCTGAAGTCGCTCGTCGTGGTCACGGAGTTCTGCTTTTCCACACCGCGCATCTGCATGCACATGTGCTTCGCCTCGACCACAACCATCACTCCGAGGGGATGGAGCGTCTGTTCGATGCACTCCTTTATCTGAAGCGTCATCCGCTCCTGCACCTGAAGACGGTGGGAGAAGATGTCCACCACACGGGCAATCTTACTCAGTCCGGTGATATAGCCGTTGGGGATGTATGCGACATGAACCTTACCGTAGAACGGCAGCATGTGATGTTCGCAGAGAGAGAAGAAGTCTATGTCTTTCACGATGACCATCTGGCTGTAGTCTTCCTTGAAAAGACCGTCGGTGAGCCCCTTGTGGGCATCCATCGTATAGCCGCGGGTGAGCACCTGCATGGCCTTAGCAACGCGCATCGGGGTCTTCTGCAGTCCCTCGCGCTCAGGGTCTTCACCCAGCAATTCAAGCACACTTCTGTAATGAGAGGCCAGACGGTCAAGCCCGTCACGGTATTCTGTTTCCGGATTCATTTCTTTATAGTTGGTTGTTTCAATATTGTACGCTTATCTTTCCCTTCACGATTGAAGCCTGCGTATATCCCAGTTTTCTTATGGCCTGCAGCATCTGGTGAGCCTCTTCGTACGTCCGGTAGTTGCCGACACGGCATATCCAGCGCGGCGAATAAAAGTGGACATAGACCGGTTCGCCCGGTATGGCGGCCTTGATCTTCTCTCCGATCTGCTCAGCCTTGGCCTTGTCCTGCCGCGAATTGCCTCCCGCGAACGCCTGAACACGGAATCCCATCACCTTATAGCTGTTGCGCATGACCTTCTTCTGGGCTGCCGCAGCGTCTGCGTCGGCCGC
>USFX01000110.1 GCA_900553965.1 uncultured Prevotella sp. | reverse complement strand
CTGCCGTGACGCCGGAATTGACGTCAAGATCGTCACGGGCGACACGACGGCCACGGCGATGGAGATTGCGCGTCAGATAGGCGTCGTCACGGGCGACACGGACGATAATATAAAAGGAGAGGAAAACATGGATAACGCGGTCTCAATCACCGGTCCCGAATTCGCCGCCCTCAGCGACGAGGAGGCCCTGCAGCGTGCGGCCGGGCTGAAGGTCATGAGCCGTGCGCGTCCCACCGACAAGCAGCGGCTCGTCAGCCTGTTGCAGCAGCGGGGGGAGGTGGTGGCCGTGACGGGCGACGGAACCAACGACGCGCCCGCCCTCAACCACGCCCACGTGGGTCTCTCGCTCGGCTCGGGAACGAGCGTGGCGAAGAACGCGAGCGACATGACGCTCATGGACGACTCCTTTGACAGCATCGTCCGCGCCGTGCGCTGGGGCCGCTCGCTCTACCGGAACATACAGCGGTTCATCTTCTTCCAGCTCATCGTCAACGTCACGGCGCTGCTGCTCGTGCTCGGAGGCTCGTTCATCGGAACGGAACTGCCGCTCACCATAACCCAGATGCTCTGGGTCAACCTCATCATGGACACCTTTGCGGCCATGGCCCTTGCCTCGCTGCCCCCGGAGGACGACGTCATGAGCGAACGGCCGCGGCCGCGTGACGCCTTCATCATCACGCAGCCGGCCGGCCGGGCGATAGCCGCCGTCGGACTGGCGTTCTTCGCCGTGATGCTGGCCATGCTCTATTATTTCGAGCATGTGGCCGGCGTGTCGCCCGAGGAACTTACGATATTCTTCACCGTCTTTGTCATGCTGCAATGGTGGAACCTGTTCAACGCCAAGGCGCTGGGCACAAGCCGCTCAGCTCTCTCGGGGCTGACGTCTGACCGCGGACTGGTGTCCGTCCTGGCCGTCATCCTCGCCGGCCAGTGGCTGATAGTGACCTTCGGCGGTGATATGTTCCGCACGGTGCCCCTGCCGGCCGCGACATGGCTGCTGATAGTGGCCGCGACATCGCCAGTGCTCATCGCCGGCGAACTGTGGCGGCTGGGCCGGAGGCTCATGGGAAGGAAAGAAAAAGAGAACACGGAAGAGTGATGGAGATAATAACATTAGACGAAGGACGGGCCGACGTCGTGGCCTGTGTTGCGACTATCGGCTTCTTTGACGGAGTCCACTGCGGCCACCGCCATCTCATCCGGCAGGTGACGGAAGAGGCGCGGCGGCGCTCGCTGGCCTCGCTCGTGGTCACGTTCGACCGCCATCCGCGTCAGGTGCTCGACTCCGGCTATTGCCCGCAGATGCTCACGACGTTTGCCGAGCGCATCCAACTGCTGTCACAGACCGGCGTCGACCGCTGCGTCGTCCTGCCGTTCAGCCGCAGCATGGCGGCCTTGACGGCCCGCGACTTCATGGACGGGGTTCTGAGGAAGAGGCTCGGCGTGGAGGTGCTCGTCACGGGATATGACAGCCGGTTCGGCTCCGGGCGCAGCGAGGGCTTCGCCGACTATGTGGCCTACGGCCGCGATATGGGCATGGAGGTACTCCGCGGCGAGGCGCTGTCGGTCGGCGGCGTCAGCGTCAGCTCATCGGTCATACGCTCCCTGCTCAGCGAGGGAGAGGTCTGTATGGCCGCCCGCTGTCTCGGCTATCCGTATATGCTGGCGGGAACGGGGGTGGCGGGTGAGCAGATAGGCCGCCGCATCGGTTTCCCGACGGCCAACATATGCCCCGACGACGAGGCGCAGCTGATTCCCGCGCCGGGTGTCTACGCCGTCAGCGTCAGCCTTCCGTCGGTCAGCCGTCAGCTCGGCGGCATGATGAACATCGGCATGCGCCCGACGTTCGGAGGCAGACGGATGACGCTGGAGGTACATATCTTCAACTTCAGTGGCGACATTTACGGTCAGCGCATGGCCGTCTTGTTTGTCAGCCGTCTGCGCGGCGAACGTAAGTTCCGCAGCGGGGATGAGCTGGCGGCGCAGCTGGCTGAGGACGAGGCCGCGGCAAAGGCCGCGGTGCTGGGAGTGAAGAATGAAGAGTGAAAAATGAAATATGAAGAGTGAAATATGAAGAATGCTTTAATATATCTGTTAGTTTTTGCAGCCATACAGATTGGCTGTGCGTCCGGTGTGCAACTGCTGTGGCCAAAAATGACGGGGTCGCCCGACATAACACCGATGATGCTCGTCGCGATGTCTGCTCTCGGTAGCGTCGTCGCCGGCGTAGTGTTTGTCCTTGCCCGCTGGTCGGCCATGTCGCGCGGCTATATCCGTTCGCGCCAGTGGGCCGTCCTGCTGTGGGCCGGTGTGGCCGCCGCCGGTGCCATCATACCGTCGGCGTGGCTTCAGGAACAGCTCCCCGAACTGCCCAACTGGGTGGAGGGGCAGTTTGACATGATTCTGCGTGACCGCTGGGGCTACGTCGCCGTCGGTCTGCTGGCCCCGCTGGTGGAGGAAATGGTGTTCCGCGGTGCCATACTGCGCTCGCTGCTCTCGACGATGTCGCGTCCGTGGGCTGCCGTTGTGGTGTCGGCCGTGATGTTCGCCCTCTTCCATGCCAATCCGGCCCAGATGCCCCACGCCCTGCTCGTCGGTCTGCTGCTGGGATGGATGTACATGCGTACGGGCAGCATCGTTCCGGGCGTAGCATACCACTGGGTGAACAACACCATTGCCTATGTCATGTATAACGTCATGCCCAACCCCGACGCTCCGCTTCAGGAACTTTTCGGCAGTACGCAGCGGGTGCTGATGGCCGTCGGCTTCTCACTGCTGATTCTCCTGCCGGCCCTGCTGCAGTTGAACATGGGAATGAAGAAGAGTCTTTAGTTAAGAGTTCAGAGTGATGAGTGAAGAGGTATGATATGCTTTAAGCTCTGAGTTCAGAGTGATGAGTGAAGAGGTGTGATTACCTTTTCGTGACTGACCGTGAGGACCGAGATGCGGGAGAGGAAGAGTGAATGAAATGTATTACTTAAACATATAAACCATTTTTGAATTATGGATATTCATCCGTTAGAGAAATTCAAATACTGCCCGAAGTGCGGCAGTAAGCACTTTGATGTGAACAACGAGAAGAGCAAGAAATGTGATAACTGCGGTTTCGTATATTATCAGAACCCGAGTGCTGCCACGGCGGCGTTCATCCTCAACGAGCGCGGCGAACTGCTCGTCGAACGCCGCGGCAAGGAGCCGGCCAAGGGCATGCTTGACCTGCCTGGCGGATTTGTCGACAACGACGAGACTGCCGAGGAGGGCATTGCCCGTGAGGTGAGGGAAGAGACCGGACTGGAGATCGTTTCGGCCGACTATCTCTTCAGTCTGCCGAACATCTATATGTATTCCGGCATGGAAATCCATACGCTCGACGTGTTCTTCGCCTGCCGCGTGGTCGAAGGCAGCCAGCCCGTCGCCGCCGACGATGCCACCGAATGTTTCTGGCTGCCGATAGAGGAGATTCACACCGAACAGTTCGGTCTGCGCTCCATCCGCCACGCCATGAGACGCTTCTTGGAAGAGCATAAATAAGAAAGAAGTCAGAGTTGTTTTGAGTTCAGAAGTAGGAGTGATGAGTTAAGAGGTATGATTATCTTTATGGACTTCTGAGGCTTGGATGTTAGATATAGGGTCGCGACCATACACTGTAGCTTACAATCATGAAGGTGTTGCAGAACCGCATTGTAGCGAAAAAAATGTCCCTACAGTGTACGTTCTGCAACACCCTCATATATTAACGAAGAATACTATTTTTGATACATCCTTAATCTGATGTCGTATCATCCGTTGTAGTCGGTCGGCTGTTCTGTCAACCGCTGGCGGATGTCTTCCAATATTGCGGTCAGTTCATCGACAGTTTCCGCCCGCAGCATGGCAATGCGTGTCTGGCGGAAATCGGGAATCCCCTTGAATATAGGTGTGGCGGCCAGATGGCGGCGCGTGTGGAGGATGCCGCGATATTCGTCGATACGCTCGACGTTGATGCGGAGCATCTCCAGCAGAACATCAATCTTGTCGGACAGGGTAAAATTTGTGGAGGGAGGAGTGTGGAGGGAGGAGTGAGAAATGCTTGACACGCCATTCTCACTCCTCACTCCACACTCCTCACTCCTCGAAATACCTGAAGAACTTCCTTCCCCAAATATCCATGGCCGGCCGAACGTCGCGCGGCCGATCATCACGGCGTCCACGCCATAGCGGTCGAAAGCCTGTTGCGCCTCTTCGGCAGAGGTGATGTCGCCGTTTCCGATGATGGGGATGTTTATGCGCGGGTTGCGCTTGACCTCACCGATGAGCGACCAGTCGGCCTGTCCGGTGTACATCTGGGCACGGGTGCGGCCGTGGATGGTCAGTGCCGCGATGCCGCAGTCCTGCAGCTGCTCGGCCAGCTCGGTGATGACGAGATGGTCACTGTCCCATCCCAGACGGGTCTTCACCGTGACGGGAAGCCGGACGGCATCCACGACGCGGCGCGTTATGTCGAGCATGAGCGGGATGTTCTGTAGCATTCCGGCACCGGCGCCCTTGCCCGCAACCTTCTTCACCGGACATCCGAAGTTGAGGTCGATGAGGTCCGGCCCGGCCTGTTCGACAATGCGCGCCGCCTCAACCATGGCGTCGACGTCACGGCCGTAAATCTGTATGCCCACCGGACGCTCCTCGTCGCTGATGGTCAGTTTGCTGACCGTCGACTGAACCGAGCGCACAAGTGCCTCGGCACTGACAAACTCCGTGTAGACCATTGCTGCCCCGAAACGCTTGCACAGCATGCGGAAGCCTATGTCGGTCACGTCTTCCATCGGTGCGAGGAAGAGCGGACGGGGGCCGAATTCGATGTTTCCTATCTTCATGTTTCTTTCTGTTGTTCTTTATCCTGATTCTTTTTAGAAGCGCCGGACTTTTTTTCAAAGCGCCTTACGGCTGAAAAATGTCTGGCGGCTAAAGACGTTCTTATCTTTCCTGATGAATTAAAAACCGTCCTAACGGCTCAGAAGATGATATGTCCCGCCAGCCAGAGGCTTGACAACGCCTTTCATTTCCAACTGGAAAAGAATGGCCGTCACGCGGCTGACGGGAAGTCCTGTCTTGACTGTTATGATGTTTATCTGGAGATCATTTGTGTGTTGCAGCAGGTCGGCAATCGTCTGTTCGTCGCTGTCAAGGGTGGGGAAGAGTTGGCGCTCGATGCCCGTGGCCTTGGCCTTGCTGAGCATGGCGTCATCATCCCAGCCCATAGCGTGGGCGAAGTCCTCGGCGGAACTGATCAGCGCGGCACTGTTGTCACGGATGAGATTGTTGCAGCCTTCGGAATAAGGCGCTCCCACCGCTCCCGGGAAGGCGAAGACGTCGCGGCTGTAGCTACGCGCTATTGACGCCGTGATGAGGCTTCCGCCTTTCGCTGCCGATTCAACGACGATGGTGGCATCGGCCATTCCGGCGATGATGCGGTTGCGCCGGACGAAGTTGACCTTGTCGGCGTTGGTGCCGGACATGAATTCCGTGACCAGACCGCCGTGGCTGAGCATCTCTATGGCAGTGTCGCGATGGCGCGGCGGATAGAGATAGTCCAGACCGTGGGCCAGCACCCCTACAGTCTCGTAGCCGCATCTCAGTGCCTCGCGGTGGGCACAGATGTCCACACCGTAGGCCAGTCCGCTGATGACCGTGACCTCGGGGCATATTTCCCGCAGATCGGTCGTGAAGCGTCTGATAAGGTCTTGACCGTAGGCTGTGCAGTGGCGTGTCCCGACGATGCTGACCATGCGGCGGCGGTTGAGGCTTCCCGCGCCCTTGCAGTAGATGACCAGCGGTGCATCGGCACATTCAAGAAGCCGTTGGGGATAGGCCTCGTCTGCCGGCGTGAGCGCCTTTATGCCGTGTTTTTGCATGAAATCGGCCTCCGTTTCGGCCCGTTTCAGCGGTTCGTCCCAGTCGCGCAGTGCTGCAATAAGCCGCGGCGTACAGCCCTCTATGACGTCACCGATGTCTGTCCGGTGCTCATATACGGCCGTGGCGCTGCCCATCTCGCGATAGAGGGTCAGCGCCGTCTGAAAGTTGAAGTTGCTTATGCGCGTCAGCGCCATTGCGTATAGAGATTCCATCTGGTCCTTGTTCTTTTGGTTATTTGTGGAGTATTTCGTGGAGGGAGAAGGGGGGGAGGGAGGAGTGAGAAATGCTTGGCACGCTATTCTCACTCCTCCCTCCACCCTCCTCCCTCCACGAAATACCTTTCTCAAAATGCCCTCAGTCCAGCAACGCCGCGTCGTATTCCGCGCTTGATGCCAGCCGGCCGTTGACGAGACAGACGATGTCAATCACTCCCCGGAAGCACAGCTTGTTGTCAGAGGCGCGGAAGATGTCCTGATGGAAGACATAGCGCAGACCTTCCTTGCTGACGGCCAGCCGTGAGATAAGCTCGTCGTCACATCTCAGCGGTGTCTTATACTGCAGGTTCATCCGTGCTACAACGGCGTCGGTGCCGCGCCGGTGCATATCGGCAAAACTCAGTCCGCGCTCTTTCAGGAACAGATGGCGCGTATGTTCCGCATAATGGAGATAGTTCGCGTTGTTCACGATGCCCTCGATGTCGCACTCGTAGTCGCGCACAAGCATCCTTGTCTCAAATATATAGTCCATTCTATGACGTTTACCTTTATATTATATACAATCTTTCCATGTCTTCGTCGCCGGACGGTCAGTCCTCTTCCGGTGTCTTCCCGATTCTTCTGCCGCGCAGATATTCATATCCGATCCTGCACCGCAGACAATCTCGGCGGTCACAATACTCGTTCTTCAGCTGGAGCAGCGCCTGGCTGTCGCCGGCCGACCGGACCTCCAGGCCACAGTCACGCCACATACGTATGATGCGGTTGTTCTCCGGACGGAGGCTTTCCAAGAGGTCGATGGCGCGTTCGCAGAGTTCTTCCCGTGACGTGTGGCGGCCGTAGGCGAAGAGCACCGGCACGGCGGTGTTGATGACCAGAAGGTCGAGCGAGGCCGCTGAGAGATGCTTGCTGTGGCGCGTGCTTTCGGAGCCGAACGTGTAGTGGGTCTCCCAATATGCCGTGACATGGGTGTCGAGCAGCGCGCGCACCGTTTCAATGGAGCTGCATTCGGTCAGCGCGGCCAGCCCCATGCGGCGTCCGTGATAGAGCTGCGCCAACTGCGAGATGCGTATATGAGGGAAATTCTGCGGTCTCAGACGCATGAAGCGCCACCGGCGCCAGTCCATCGGTGTGAGCGAGAACTTATGGGCCAGATACCGGTATTCGTCCCTCAGACGACGGAAATAGCCGTCTTTCATAGCCTCCTCACGATAGCGCTCCGGTATGGACGCCTCGTCGAGCAGTCCCGCCTGGCCCATGAAGATGGCCTCAATCTGAAACAGGTCGTCCCTGTGATGGGCAACGGCGGACAGTGGTACATGGACGGCCCATTCCTCGAAGGCATCGCCGTTGATGCCGAAACCGTAGTTGCGGGCCAGCGTTATGAAACATGCTTCTTCCCACGAGCCGTCTTTCTGGTCCGCCCTGCGGCGTATGTCGGCAGTCTTGCGTTCCAGACGCTCCGTCTGCAGTGCCGCCATCCATGAGCTGACGGTCATGCGCTGGAGCGAGGGGACGATGCGGTAGCATGGCGGGAAGCGGTCTTCCGTCATCAGTTCGCGGTAGTTCTCACTCACCTGCCGAGGCACGCCGAGCTCCAGCTGCGGAATGGCGCGTCCGCTGCTGTCCGTTACTTCGCAGTCGGCTTTCCCCACGACATGCAGCACGACGCTGTCGTAGGCTCCGTCCTTGTCGTGGCCGTGGACTTTCCAGTGGGATGACAGGTCGTGTATCTCGACGTTGCCGACCCACAGCGTGCTTCCGATGCGAATCTTGGCGTTGAAAAAATCCGGACCCGCGTTGTGGTTGTGCAGCCCCGGGTCAATCACTTCCACCGGTTTGCCGTCCGTCGTAGCCAGCTCCGTGGCCGGCAGTAGACGGTGCTTCCATACGTAGTGCAGCAGTTGTTCCATCGTTGATATATTATAAATAAAATGACAAAGGTAATGCAACTTGTGCAGAAAACAAAGGTTTCCGCCCTGTTTTTTGCCTTTTATGCCCATTTATATGGATTTAATTTAATATATTTGCAATCCTAAAATAACAGACAGACATGACCTTACAGAATTTCAAGACCGCCCGCCGGTGGAGACGCCTGACGTCTCTCATGCTCATCACCATCCTTCAGGCAATGGCCGTTCCGGCCGTACTGTGTGCCCAGAACGCCTTCACGCTGGACCTCTGGCCCTCCGGCGCTCCCGTGAAGAGCAGCGACGCGCAGGACACGGCCCGCGTCTATGTCTATCTCCCGGAGGAAAAGCTGGCCACGGGGCAGGCCGTGGTGATATGTCCGGGCGGCGGTTACGGCTTTCTGGCGATGGACCATGAGGGTCACGGATGGGCACCGTTCCTCAACGGTCAGGGCGTCGCCGTGATTGTCCTCAAATACCGCATGCCCCACGGCAACCCCGCCGTGCCGGTCGGTGACGCCGAAGAAGCCATGCGTCTTGTGCGCCGCAATGCAACCGCGTGGCATGTAGACAAAAACAAGGTGGGTATAATGGGATTTTCCGCCGGCGGCCATCTCGCCTCGGTCATCGCTACGCGTTCGAAGGGTGAGGCCGCACCGAACTTTCAGATGCTTTTCTATCCCGTCATAACGATGGACCCTGATTTCGGTCATGCCGGTTCCCACAACAATCTGTTGGGCTCCCGCCCCGGCAAGCGTCTGCAGCGCGAATACAGCACGGACCTGCAGGTGACCCGTGCGACTCCCCGTGCGCTTATTGTCCTGAGTGACGATGATCACGATGTGCTGCCGGCCAACGGTACCAACTACTATCTAGAGTGCTACCGTCACGATGTCCCCGCATCCCTTCACGTCTATCCCACGGGCGGCCACGGATGGGGAATCCGCCAAAGCTTCCCCTATCATTTTGAATTGATGCTCGAACTGAAGGCATGGCTGAGGCAGTAACCATCCTTAAAAAATCATAAAACACATTAAAGGCCGGATATCAACGTCAATATCCGGCCTTTAAACCATTGCTTTTCTTCAAAGTGGTGCCACCAGGAATCGAACCGGGGACACAAGGATTTTCAGT
>USFX01000109.1 GCA_900553965.1 uncultured Prevotella sp. | reverse complement strand
GTCGGACGCTGCGTCATGTTGTTGCGCACCGCTGTGTTCGTACGGTTCACGCCGAAACGCTCCGAGGCCGAGAAATTGCGGTTGTTCACACCGGAAGCCATTCTACGGCTGCGGTTGGCAATGCCATTAGATACTGAAGCAGCCCCGCTGTTGACGCCCAATCCGGCACGCCCCACACCACGGGCACGGTTATTCGTGCCGGCCGGTCCACCGCCACGGAGGGTGACATAATGGGGACCACCCCACACACCGCCATACCATCCGTACCATCCGCAAAGGCCATACCACGGTGAATGCCAGCCGTAATGCCACGGTGAATACCATCCGCAGTACCATGGGTCGTAATAATACCAGCCCGGCGAATACCACGGGTCATACCATCCGTACCACGACGAGCGGCCCGCGTAATAGCCGGCCCAGTAGGGGTCGCTCCACGAATAGTCGTCAAAGCGGCTCATGCGTCGCGTCAGCTGATAGTCATCGGGCCCTTCCGTCGTGAGCGAATCGGGATAGACACCGGCTACGGCGTCAAAATCGACAATGTCATTGCCGGCCGAATCAATCTCCTGAACGTAGCTCCCGCGACGGTTATAGTCGTCAACGCTGCGGTCGCTGCCGGAATAATAGGTGTCGCGCGGCATGCCATAGTCACGCTTGCTTTTCTCCACGTTGGCCTTTGTCGGCACAAAATACATATCGTCCTGAGCGAGACCTGCAAGAGGCAACGCCACGGACGCCAATGATGCAAGAAACCATCTCTTCATAATCACTACGTATTTAGTTCGTTTATTCACGCTACAAAATTATCAATAATAGTATTACAAATATACGGAAAAACCCTAAACGCCGGTAGGTTTTTCCCTATTTTTTGTATTTTTGCATAAAAATTCGCACAATAATGAAGTACTACGAGATTGATTTTCACATACAGCTGACGTCCGGCGAAGCCGCCGGCGACTGCGGCGACAACGAATTCATGATGCAGAACGCGCGCGACATTCTCGCCGCGATAACCGGTGAGGCTGGGCTTGAGACCTTTGAATATACCGACGACGGACTGAAAGGCTATGTCCAAACGGCCCTCTTCGACCGCGACGCGCTGGACACGGCTCTGGCCGCCATGCCTCTTGACACCGTCAGCGTGACCTACGAGTTCGGCGAGGCTGAGGACAAAGACTGGAACGAGGCTTGGGAAAACGAAGGATTTGAGCCAATCAAGGTCAACAGCCGCTGCGTCATCCACGACGGCCGCCACCTCCCGGAAGACGACGGATATGAAATCAGCGTCGAGATTGACGCCCGCATGGCCTTCGGAACGGGCACACACGAGACCACGCGGATGGTCTCCGCCACGCTACTGGACACCGACTTGAATGGCAAGAACGTTCTCGACTGCGGATGCGGAACCGGCATACTGAGCATCATAGCCCTGAAATGCGGCGCCGCCAAGGCCGTCGGATATGACATTGACGAGTGGAGCGTGGACAACGCGCGCCACAATGCCGTAATCAACCGTGTGGAAGAGCGTTTCCTCCCCATCCTCGGCGACGCCTCGGTGCTGGCCACAATGGACGACCGGTTTGACGTAGTGACGGCCAACATCAACCGAAACATCCTCCTCAACGACATGGCCGCCTTCCGAAGCATGATGGCCGACGGCGCCCTGATCATCCTCAGCGGCTTCTACACCGAGGACACGGACATACTGAAAACGAAGGCCGCCGAACTCAGCCTCACCCACCTCCAGACCCGCACGGACAACGGCTGGGCCTGCATGACCTTCCGCGCCGGGTAAATTATGTTTCTTGTCAATTCTGTTCTTAAGTACCTGTTGGACAACAAACAAATATAACATTATCGCAAACAGATTCACCAAACAAACATAATAATTAAGAAAGAAACTGAACTTTTCGATATTGAAGAATCATTTCCTCAAAATTTATTCGTAATTTTGCATTTGACGGCTTATTCAATAATATCCATCAAACCATCAACAACAATATTTGGTATGGGCACGAATGAATTTGGAATGGGCACGAATGAACTATCATAACATGACGCTCTTATGAAAAAAGACATATCAATAGAAAAACCTGATATCTTCGAAACTGAAGACAACACATCCTCCTGCGATGCTATCACCAGTCCATTCTCACCGAATGACATTCGCTTGAGCACCCCACCGATGAACATGGGCGACATTATTGATATGATACAATATCATTATATTGATTTCGATACCCAATATCAACGTGAGCAGAACCTCTGGTCTGATGAAGACCAAAGCCGCCTGATTGAATCCATACTGCTTGGTCTGCGGCTACCGGCCTTTTATTTTGAAGAAGTTTCAAAGAAAAAGTGGAACATCATCGACGGACTGCAAAGATGTTGTGCCATACGTAATTTCTGTGTCGACCAAACATTGTCCTTAACAGACATGGAATTTCTAACGGATTTCAACGGAAGGAAAATGGATGATTTCCCTTTCGAGATTAAAAGAGACATACGTATGCTTCCCGTCACAGTCAACGTTTTGGGAAAAGGAGTACCGGATGACGTAAAATATATATTGTTCAAAAGGCTCAATACCGGAGGCATAAAACTGTCTCCGCAGGAAATAAGAAATGCGGTATATTGGGGAGACACGATTAATATAATAAGGGAAATGGCTGACTTTCCTGCTTTTAAAGCTGCTACCTTAAATGCAATCCCAACATTGCGCAAACAGGACATGGATTTTGTTTCACGCTTTGTTGCTTTCTATCTTATAGGATATGAAAATTATACTGAACCCGATTTGGATAAATTCATAAACACCTGTATGAGCAATATCAAAAAGGGCATGTATGACAACAAGATAGAAAGCATGAAACAGAATTTTATAAAGGCTATGAATCTTGCCGCAGAAATATTCGGAGATGACGCTTTCAGAAAAAGAACGGATAAGGCCAGCACCAGGAATCCACTGAACAAAGCCTACTTTGAGGTTATCTCAGTCGCCTTTGCAAAACTCTCTGACGAAAATACAAGAAAACTGCTACTGCACAAAGAACTGTTCAAAGACAACCTTATCAAGGAAATGAAAGAAAACAGCTCATACTTCGGAGCTTTCTCCGGTGGTACAGCCAAAACAGAATCAGTAAAGAAACGTTTCTCCGTCTTCAACGATATTCTATTAAAAAGCATTAACGGCATAAAGATATAACGGTATGATAACAAGATTAGGCATCAAGAATTTCAAATCGCATAAGAACACAGAAATAGGCCTAAACAAATTGACGGTACTGACCGGCGTCAACGGTTGCGGCAAGACAAGTGTCATACAAGCCTTTCTCCTGCTCAGACAAACCTATCAGAAAGGGCGTCTCATGGATGGACTGGATTTGAATAAGCCTCTATGTAACATCGGTATCGGCAACGATGCCCTTTATCGTTTGGCCACGGAAGGAGAGCTGGCCTTTGATATTTCGGATGACACCGGCGAGAATTTTTCATTTGTCTTTGATGCCGACATCAATTCGCTGACTGATTCATTCCTCAAAAAGAAGTCCTACAGCAACAACATCAGCAACGACAGGCTGGACAAGATATCCCTTTTCAACAATGAATTCCAATATATAAGCGCATCACGCTGGGGAGGAAGAAGCATCTTCCCGAAAGAAACGTATGCAGCTGAGACCCAAAAACAGATTTCACTGGAATGTGGTCAGGGAGAGCTCATCGCACAATATCTTTATAAATTCGGGAATAATGACGTGACGGATTATACCGACGAAAAAAAGACTGACCTGAGCCTACTGAGCCAAACCATCTGGTGGGAACAGAAAATCAGTTCCGACATAACACTCAATGTCGAACCGGGAAAGGACAATAATTCGTTTTCGATAACCTATGGATATAATGACATCGGTCAACAGAAAGCCATTCAAGATCTGAAAGCTGAAAACGTCGGTTATGGTATATCATATACATTGCCCGTTGTCGTGGCCTTGCTGTCAGCCAAACCCGGAGCCATGATTATCATAGAGAACCCTGAAGCCCATCTTCATCCGGCCGGACAGGCCGAATTGGCCAGACTGATAACAATGGTCGCCAGCACCGGTGTACAGGTGGTAGTTGAGACCCACAGTGACCATATCATCTCCGGCATACAGCTGGCCTGTAAAGCCAACACTGAAAATGCAGCGTGCGGCATAAACAAGGACAACGTTTCCATGTATCATTTATACAATCAGACCGACCGTTCTTTAAAGATAGACAGAGTGAAAATTCTGGGTAACGGCAGACTGGACTACCAGCCCAAGGGATTTTTTGACCAGACGGAAATGGACATGTTTGAACTGTTAAGGAACTGATGAATATGCTGAATATCTACTTCAAAACAATAGATGACACGACACTCCCCATTCTGAAAGAATTGAGAGAGAAAAGATACAGGTCGGTCAAATATTGGTTTAACGGCGATAGTCTGAATCTGAATCATATTAAACATCTGCTACGTGACGCCACGTCTGTCAATCATCCGGAAACTGACAATAATCTGACGTGTTACAACTGGGACATTGAACAATGCTGTATATATCAGGAACACGACGGACTGGAGCATCTGGCATGGAGATGTATCAATGACAAGACACAATTTGTGTGCATCGACAACTGCCGCCATTGCAACAATCAACTGGTCTTATTTCAAGATGCCATCCAAGAAGCCGACTATCCACAAACCTTTATAAAGATACCATGCTTCCATACAATCAGCGAATTGATGAAATACGCCCAAGAACAAGGCATTTTCAACTTTTCGCTCAAAGACTGCACCCGGTTTGAGAAATGCAGCGGTATCGAACCCATACAAGGGGCAACCGTATATAAAGAAAAAGCCAGCGGCCGCTATTGGTATATCGACATGCTTCATAAGACTCACTACGAAGTCTTCGACTGTAGAGGCAGACATTTAGGAGAAGCCGATATGAACGGCGAACTGAACCAAAATAAAAAAGATAATAAAAAGACTATAGACCTGAAATGATTTAAATGGAAGCCTGTATCTGAACACAATAAGACAAGAGCCGCGCCCTCATCCACATGCCGCCAACGGTCAATCCTCGTCGTCCTCATCATCGCCCTGTCCGCCGATGGTGAGGCGGCGAAGGTCATAGTAGCTGCCATTGTAGATGTTGAAATCGACATATCCCTTTATGCCAGGCAGACGGCCGCAGTCAGTGTGCTGCCAGAACTTCCATTTGCCCTTATACTCCACCTTGTCCACATAGTAGTGGGCTATCCAATACGGATAGCGGTCGAAGATGGAGTCACTGAGATATGCCATCTTGAATTTATAGTAAGTATAGATTATCGGCTTGACCTTATAGTGCTTCTCGACAATGTCAAGCCACGTCAGCACGCTTTTCCTGAACTCCTCAGGCGTCTGGTCCTTGGCCTTATGCTCCACGTCAAGCACGGGCGGAAGGTCTCCGTCCTCCAGCTGCACCTGACTGATGAAATAGCGAGCCTGAGCCTCTCCCGTCGAGCGGGTGCTCCAGAAGTGGTATGCGCCGCGGATGAATCCGTGTTCGCGTGCCTGATAGAAATTGTCCTTGAAACGGTTGTCGAGCCTGCTCGCGCCCTCCGTGGCCTTTATCATGACGAAACGCACGGGACATTTCTCAATCATGCCGTTGTTCCTCAGATTCTCCCAGTCGATGGTCCCCTGATAGTGGCTGATGTCTATGCCATGGATTTCATAGCCCTCGGGATATGAGACGTCACCGTACATAGCCCGCCAGCGGAATCCGAACGGTCCGACGAAGAAGTAGTAGAAAGCCCAGATATACCCGGCCACGACGAGCGCGCCGCCCAGCCACCACGCCCACCCCGGCAGCTTCTGCATCAAACGCAGCAACGGCCCGGGCTTCTTCCGTTTCACAGGAGAACGGTAGACCCGGCGGGGAGTTTTTCGGTCTGTACGTCTGTTGGTCGTCTTAGGCATGTCTGAAAGAAAAAGCCACGGGCTAAACGGGCCATACCGCAACCGGCGGCCCGCATAGCACGTGGCTTGTTTTATATTGTCTTATTTGCTCTGTTCGAGAGCCAAAGTTCTTGTCGGCTGGTCGCAAACTTCTGTCGGTCCCCAATACTGAATCGGTCCGGGATAGACATAGCATGTCTCCTTTGCCCACTCGTCACGCTTTGCGGCGAAAGCCTTGAAGGGTTTGCCGTCCAGCTCGACGAGAGCCTTGCGGATTACGGGCTTGTTCTCACCGTTGCGGCGCTCGATGTTCATCATCATCGTGATTGGCACACCACCGGCAATCCA
Organism: uncultured Prevotella sp.; assembly: GCA_900553965.1. Lineage (GTDB taxonomy): Bacteria > Bacteroidota > Bacteroidia > Bacteroidales > Bacteroidaceae > Prevotella. The sequence goes on along the minus strand of USFX01000109.1, from coordinate 2,924 downwards.
CTCTTCAGCCGGAGCCGTCGTGTTCTGGACGATGGCCATGTAGCCGGTCTTGCCGTTGGCGATGAGCTGTGCGGCGCTCGTTCCGAGGGCGTAGCAATAGTCTGCGTCGAAGTTCGACGGAGCAGCGCAACGGCCCTCATATCCGAAGAAGTGGTGCTGTGCGGCAAACTTGCCGGTGAACTTGCCTTCCTTCTTCCACTGTGCCAGACGGGCCTCACACATGTCTGAGAGCAGCTTTTCGGTCTCGATGAGCGAAACCTGAACGTTTCCGTGGGGGTCGCGGTCAAGAGAGAGCTGACGGGCAACGCCCTCAGGCAGCGTCTCGAACGTAGCGGCGTTCTCCTTGGAGAGGTGCTCCACGATGTACTTGCGCTGTGCGTCCTTGTCAAGATCCTTGTAGTCTGCGCCGTGGGCGGCGAGCAGGTCGTTGAGCTCCTGAATCAGACGGCCGATGGCGGGGATGAACTCGATGAGTCCCTCGGGCACGATGACCGTACCGAAGTTGTTGCCATGGGCTGCGCGATAGGCGATGGCCTCGCAGAGCTGGTCGACAATCTGGTTGAGGGTCATGTCCTTCTGCTGCACTTCCTCAGACACGAGGCAGATGTTCGGCTGGCACTGCAGGGCACACTCAAGTGCGATATGGCTTGCCGAACGGCCCATGACCTTGATGAAATGCCAGTACTTGCGGGCTGAGTTGCAGTCGCGCTCGATGTTTCCGATGAGCTCTGAGTATGTCTTTGTGGCTGTATCGAAACCGAAGCTGGTCTCAATCTGAGTGTTCTTGAGGTCGCCGTCGATGGTCTTGGGGCATCCGATTACCTGAACACCATAGTTCTTCGCTGCATAATATTCAGCCAGAACACAGGCGTTTGTGTTGGAGTCATCACCGCCGATGATGACAATGGCCTTGATGTCGAGCTCGCGGATGATCTCCAGTCCCTTCTCGAACTGGCCAATCTGCTCCAGCTTCGTACGTCCGGAACCAATCATGTCAAATCCGCCGGTGTTGCGGTATTCGTCGACAATATCCTTTGTCAGTTCTATATAATTATGGTCTACGAGTCCGCCGGGGCCGAGGATGAATCCGAAAAGGCGGTTTTCGGGATTGAGCTTCTTGATCTGGTCGAAGAGTCCCGTGATGACGTTGTGACCGCCGGGAGCCTGACCGCCGCTAAGAATGACACCGACGTTCATCTTCTTTCCGTTGGCCTCGTCGCTGGGAACGAATTCAACCACGGGCATGCCGTAGGTGTTGGGGAAGAGCTTCTTAATTTCTTCCTGATTGTCTACACTCTGTGTCGGTTCACCTTCCTTGATTTTCACTGCGCCCTGAAGAGCCTTCGGCAACTTGGGCTGATAAGCAGCTCTTGCTATCTGCAAAGCACTTTTTTCCATAACTGATAGTTGTCTATGTATTTAAATGAATAATGAATTAACTCATTCCAATTATAACGTACCGCGGCGTCACACCGGCCATCAGTCGGATGACGCCCTGAACTTTCGAAATGCAAAAATAATCAAAATCAGAGAGAAAAGGGAAAGAAAGACAACAAAATAACCAAATTAATATTTTTTTATGATAAAAATCATCACCTTTCGATTATTTTCCGTAACTTTGACGATGTTAGCTCATCTCCGACGTGACGCGACAACAGCATCACGGCGACGGCAACGACGGACCGCGACGGCTGCGGCATGGCGTTACACGGCCCAAGTAACAACGTTACACGGTGCATGTAACAACGTCTGCGCCTTTAGGGCTACATGAAAAGAGAATATAAAGAATCAGAAGACATCACTTTAAAACGATAAAAGTTATGGCAAACAGAAGAACATTAAAGCACAACATCAACCGCATTTGTGAGGAACTATTCGCTGAGTGCATAGCCGTATCGCTCTACAGCGCCGATGCTGATCGCGAAAATGTAGAGGCTCTGCTCTACTCTATCGTCAAGATGGGTGGAGACTATATATGCAGAGTCTCGCATGCAGAACCGGGAATGAAGGCCAAGGCCTATTTCAAGAACCTCACCGAGCAGTTCAACTGCAGCGTCAACGAGATTGTCGACCAGATCAACAATCTCCACTGACAAGTTCAACTTCGGACCGGCTGCTGACCGAACACAGGCGGAACGGCCCGACGGGATAACAAAAGAAAACATCTGAAATCATGTGGAAATCATTCTGCCAATGGCTTTTGTACAGACAGATGGGGTGGACGGCAGACGTGTCGGAACCTCATCCTGACAAGTATATCATCTGTCTCGCCCCACACACCAGCAACTGGGACTTCCTGATCGGACAGCTCTACTCCGGCGCCAACGGTATCAAGAGCAACTTCCTGATGAAAAAGGAGTGGTTCTTCTGGCCGCTCGGACCGATATTCCGGCGTATGGGCGGAATACCGGTCTGGCGCTCAAAGCACACGAGCATGACGGACAATCTCGCCGAGACGGCACGCCGCTCCCGGACGTTCCATCTGTGCATCACGCCGGAGGGGACACGCTCGCTGAATCCGGAGTGGAAGAAAGGGTTCTATTACATCGCCCAAAAGGCAGACATGCCGATTCTACTCTACGGCGTGGACTATGAGAAGAAACGCATCACATGCACTCGGACCATCATCCCCGATGGGGACATTGACCGCCAGATGCGCGAGATAAAACTCTATTTCAAGGATTTCAAGGGCAAGAATCCGGAGCTTTTCACCGTCGGAGAGATTTAGGATGAAGAGACGTTCACATATATTCCTGCTCATGCTTTCGCTGGCTGTCATTCCGGCCAGCGGTCAGACGTCGTCGCGTGAGGCCAAGATGGCGAAGAAGCTGGAGAAGTTTTTCACCGGCTATAAGCCCCATGGCCAGAAGCTGCCCAAGCAGCCGAGAATGTTGGAATACAGGGTGGACGACCGCGCACGGACG
>USFX01000108.1 GCA_900553965.1 uncultured Prevotella sp. | reverse complement strand
GGCGGCGCAGCGATTCATTTTATTGTTCGTAACCGCCGTAGCTCTGTGAGTCGTCGTCGGAGCCACCGTTCATGTCGTCCTGACGCTTCTTCTTCGAGTTCATGTTTCCGAAGTTCCACGTAAGGGTGAAATTGACGCGCGGGTCGCGCCAGTTCTTCTGATGGCGGGTGAAGCTCTCCGTTGACGTGTAGTTCTCCCACTTGCGCGTTCCGAGAACGTCGCGCCAGTTGACCGAGAGCGAGAAGAGCTTGTTGAAGAACGTCTTCCGCAGTCCGAGGTCGAGGCTGGCGTTGGGCTTACGGTAGCCCTGGGTGATGACGCTGCGCGAGCGGTAGTTGCCCGTGGCCTGGAAAGAGATGTCGTAGGGGAGGATGACGCTGGCCAGAAGGCGGGCGTCCCACGAGAAGTTCTCGTCCGAGCGGCCCGTGACAACCTGGTCGTTGATGACATAGCTGAAGCCGTCGAGCTTGTAGTAATAGGCGTTGACGGTGGTCGTCAGGTCGAGCATGCGCCAGAGCTTGTCCTTCAGAATCAGCTCCACACCGGCGCTCTGGCTCTTGGCCACGTTCTCGCTTGTCGAATAGACGACGCCGTCCTCCATGTAGCGCACCTGCTGGATGACGTCGGTCGTCGGCCGGTAGTATGTGCCGAACGAGAGAGTGTGGTCGGTCCACGTCTTGAGATAGTTGAGTGAGAAGGAGTTGGTGTATTCCGGTGTCAGCTCTGGATTACCGAACGAGACCATCGAGGCGTCGCGCGTGTTCCTGAAACTGTTGAGCTGACCGCCCCACGGACGGCGCAGACGGCGGGTGTAGTTGAGCTGTAGCTGCGATGTCTCGGTCAGCGAGTAGTTGAGGAAGAGGCTCGGGAAGAGCTGGAAATAGTCTTTCGAGAACGAGGGGTCGCGCAGCGCGGGGTCGTGTTCCTGCTCCCACGAATAGCTGTCGGTCTTCACCTTCCAGTATTCTCCGCGCAGTCCGGCCATGACGCCGAAGCGTCCCAGCTTGGCGTTGAGCGTGGCGTAGACGGCGTGGACGTCCATGTCGTAGATGAAACGGTTGAAGTAGTCGCGGTCTTCGACTCTTGCCACACCGTCCCATGACGTCGGATCGGCCCACGACTCCTGCGGCGTGTTCTCGTGAGAGAAGCGGCCGTTGTAGCCGGCCTCGAGCTTTAGCCGCTCCGTCAGCTGGTTCTCATAGTCGGCCTTGACCTCCCACGAACGGTTGTTGATGAACATAGGGCGATACTGCCAGCTGTACTCCACGGGCAGCGGCTGGTCGTAATAGGTTGTGCTGTCCTGATAGTAGTTGTCGTCGTCGTTCTTCCAGCGGTCGAAGGAGACGTTGATGTCGAGCTTGTGGTTGTCGGCGAAGCTGTGGATGTAGCCGAGTTCGGCGTGATACATACGCATGTCGCCCTCGCCGGTGTTGCGGCGGAACATGACACGGCTGTCCGACGGGGCGCCGATGGTGCCGTAGCGGTAGGGCGTCGTGCTCAGGTTGTCGCGCTCGCCCTGCATGGTCATTCCCGAGAGGGACAGCTCGTCCTTCTTGGTGACATGCCATGTCAGACCGGCACGGGCGAAGAGGTTTCCGCCCTTGCGTTCGTTGTCGCTCTCATAGTTCTGGTAGGTGTTTGAGCCGAGATAGGTCTGTTCGCTCAGCGCGCCTCCCGTACTCTTGCGGCGGCGGTAGCCAACGTTGGCAAAAGCGTCGAGCGCTCCGCTCGAATAGTTGATGTTTCCGCTCGTGTTCCAGCCTCCGGCGGTGTTCACTCCGGCGCGGAGAGAGCCGTAATAGCCGGCCTTGCGGTCGCGCTTCAAAATAATATTGATGATGCCGGCGGAGCCTTCGGGGCTGTATTTCGCGCTGGGATTGTCGATGACCTCAACGCGCTCGATGCTCTCGGCGGGTATCTGCTGGAGAATCTCGGCGCGGTTGTCGGTGGTCAGTCCGCTGGCCTTGCCGTTGATCCAGACCTCAACGCTGGTGTTTCCGCGCAGCGAGATCTCGCCGTCGGTGGTCACCTCGACCGAAGGTATGTTCTCCAGCAGGTCGTTGGCCGAGCCTCCCGAGGCGGCGAGCACCTGGTCGACGGTGAACGTCTTGCGGTCGACTTCCAGCTTCATCTGCGAGCGCTGGCCCGTGACGGTCACTTCCTTTAGGGCCTTGTGGTCTTCGCCGATGTAGAGGGCGCCGTAGGAGACGGCGCGGTTGCGCGGCGAAATGGTGAATGAGCGGGTCAGATTCTTATATCCCATCATTGATACCGTCAGCACGTAGCTGCCGTCGGACAGCCCGCTGATGGAGAAATGACCCTTTACGTCGGTGATAGCGGCCTTGACGGTCTTGTCCGACGCGCCGGCCTGACTCACGCGAACATTTACGTAGGGCAGGGCTTCGTTGCTCTGCCTGTCGAGAACCCGTCCTTTCACCGCTCCCTGGGCAAAGGCCGCGAGGGCGGTGAAGAAAATCAAACATGTCAGTATAAATCGATTCATAACAGTTGCTCTGACGAGGGATGCTGCGGGAGGTTTAACCGGGCTGTTGGATATTTAACACAAATTAAAAAGCCTCGGCAGCCTCTCCCGACCTCTCCAAAGGAGAGGAACCAACGTGTTAAAGCCCCTCCTAAGAGGGTGTGTCAAAATGTGAATTCATCTGGAAGCCTTTAAGTGGGCATATAGCAGAAATGTCGGTGTGTACAGAGAGTGGCTTTATTGACGCCGGCCATGCTTTTATGCCTGACAGGAATGTGCTGTTATCATAAAAGATGAACTGTATATGTACTCCCGAAATGTGGCCTTACCGCAAAAAAGACCGATTTGTTTGCCCCAAAAAGCTGATTGAAATGCCCCCAGAGACTGATTCTTTATTATAATTCACGTCCAACGGCCTCCCCATTCCCGCTTTTTCATAAAGTAATAATGAGTCATTTTTACCCTGCAAAATGACTCATTTTACTTTGTCGGTGTTCCCTTGACGGGTTGTCTGTCAGCAACAAAAGACTCCGCGTCTGCCGCTGTCCGCCTACAGGTAAATCAAAATTCGCAATTCAAAATTTTGTTTTTCCCATGGTTTGACGTATCTTTGCATCTGATAAAACATCAATCGCAATGGCTCAAAGTCAGGTTCAGGTCAACAAGCAGGAACAGGCGCTCAAGCAGACGCAGAACTTCTCGCAGCAACAGCTGTTGCAGGCTCAGCTCGTGGAACTTCCGCTCAATCAGCTTCTGGAACGCATCAACGCCGAAATGGACGACAATCCGGCGCTCGAAGCCGCGTCGCCCGACGACGGTATCGAGGCGGAACGCGATGTCTATGACGATGGCGGAAGCGCTGACGACACGGGCGGTGACGACGATTTCGACGCTCAGTCGGAACGCGAGGAGCGCATGTCGGCTCTGGATGAGGCTCTGAGCAACATCGGAAGGGATGACGAGGACCTGCCGGTCTATAGCGGCGGCCGGAACCAGACGGAGGAACGCGAAGAGATTGTCTACGGTGAAAGCGTCTCTTTCTATGACCAGCTGAAGGAACAGATGGCCGAAATGGACATCGACGACCGCCGCAGAGAGATAATGGAATATCTGATTGGCTCGCTCGACGACGACGGACTGTTGCGCAAGACGGCCGACAGCATCGCCGACGAGTTGACGATCTATCGCGGGATGGACGTCACCGAGGCCGAGGTCGATGAGGTCATCGGCTTGCTTCAGGAGTTCGATCCGCCGGGAATCGGTGCGCGGACGCTTCAGGAGTGTCTTCTGCTTCAGATTGCCCGCCGTCCGCCGTCACGCCTGAAGGAGCTGATGGAGGAGACGGTGAGACGCTATTTCGATGATTTCACGAAGAAACACTGGGACCGTCTGCGGTCGGTGCTCTCGCTGACGGAAATCCAGGCGGAGACGCTGATCGCCGAACTGCGCCGGCTCAACCCGAAGCCCGGCGCGGCGATGGGCGAGACGGTGGGGCGGGGGATGCACCAGATCACGCCCGACTTCATCGTCGACACCAACGACGACGGCTCGGTGACGTTTGCGCTCAACACGGGTGAGATACCCGAGCTGCACGTTTCGCAGTCGTTTGCCGATACGCTCAAGGAATATCAGGACAACCGGGCCGGCATGAGCCGGCAGATGAAGGAGGCCCTGCTGTACACAAAGAAGAAGGTGGCTGCCGCACAGGGCTTCATCGAAGCCGTGAAGGTCAGGCGGCGGACGCTCACCGTGACCATGCAGGCCATCATCCGATGGCAGCACCGCTTCTTTGAAGACGGTGACGAGGCGTCACTCCGCCCGATGATTCTCAAGGACATCGCCGAGCGGACGGGGCTTGACATATCGACTATATCGCGTGTGAGCAACAGCAAGTATGCACAGACGCGGTGGGGAACGTTCCCCCTGCGCCACTTCTTCAGCGACAGCTATGTCACGGAGAGCGGTGAGGAGCTGTCGACGCGCAGCATCAAGGCGGCGTTGAGGGACATCGTCGATGCCGAGGACAAGCGGCGGCCGCTCAACGACGACGCCATACGCGAGCAGCTGGCGGCGAAGGGCTATCCCATTGCGCGGCGCACGGTGGCGAAATATCGCGAGCAGCTGGGCATACCGATTGCGCGGCTCAGGAAATAGCCGCCATGACGGGGTCAGGAAATATCCTTCGTGATAACGGCCGGGACGTATCCGTTATATATATGTCAGCCATGGAAAGGAAATATCCGCGGCGGATGGAAGATGTCATACAGGGATGGAGGTGTGACGGCGGGGGAGACCCGTTAAAAAGACTCGAAGACTAAAGATGCAGAACAACAACAATGACCGGCAGCTCCCGAATCTGAGAGTTCCGGGAAGAAGCTCACGGACAAAGAGGATGATTGTGGCGGCGAGGATGCTCAGCCTGCTCTTCATTCCGTTCTACCTGCCGCTGGTGGGGCTGATAGCGCTCTTCGTTTTCAGTTATCTGAGCCTGTTGCCGCTGGCCTACAAGGCGGTGGTGCTGGCGATAGTCGGCTTCTTCACCGTGGTGATGCCCACGGCGCTCATCCGCCTTTACCGCCGCTGTCAGGGATGGCGGCTCGCGGAACTGGAGCACAAGGAACGGCGTATGGTGCCATACGTTATTTCCATCATGTGCTATTTCTCCTGCGTCTACTTCATGGAGCGGATGCATATTCCCCATTTCATGGGCAGCATCGTCATTGCGGCGCTGGTCATACAGATTGTCTGTGCCGTGGCCAATGCGTGGTGGAAGATAAGCATCCACACGGCAGCCATCGGCGGTGTGGCTGGAGCGCTGTTCTCGTTTGCCGAAATCTTCGGCTTCAATCCGGTCTGGTGGCTCTGCGTCGTATTCCTGCTGGCTGGCGTGCTCGGGTCAAGCCGTATGATGCTGCGCCAGAACTCGCTGTCACAGGTTGTCGGCGGCTTCTGTATCGGTGCCGTATGCTCGGCTGTGACGATATTGGTGAATTAGAAGATAACTAAGGTCGTTAAGGTCCTTAATGACTTTAAAGTCCTTAAAGACCTTAAAGTCCTTAAAAGCAAAAAAAAAAGAATATGAACCCATCAGTAAGTATAATCATGGGCAGCACAAGCGACCTGCCCGTAATGGAAAAAGCCTGTAAGTTCCTCAACGATATGCAGGTGCCGTTTGAAGTCAATGCCCTTTCAGCCCACCGCACTCCCGACGCCGTCGAGGAGTTTGCACGTGGAGCGAAGGAGCGCGGTGTGAAAGTGATTATTGCCGGAGCCGGCATGGCCGCCGCATTGCCCGGTGTAATTGCCGCCTCGACGACGCTGCCGGTCATCGGTGTGCCTATAAAGGGAATGCTCGACGGACTGGACGCCATGCTCAGCATCATCCAGATGCCTCCCGGAATCCCCGTCGCAACAGTCGGCGTCAACGGTGCGCAGAACGCCGCCATCCTGGCCGTGGAGATGATGGCACTGGCTGACGATGCCCTTGCCGCCCGCCTTGCAGAGTTCAAGAACGGACTGAAAGAGAAGATAGAGAAGGCCAACAGGGATTTGGCCGAAGTGAAATATGAGTTTAAAACTAATTAAGAAATGGTTAGATAAGAGTTTTGAGTGATGAATGAAGAGGTATGATTAGCTTTAGGTAAGAAGCAAGAGTGATGAATGAATATATATGACGACCTTTAAGGGCCGACTGCTTCATTGTTCATACATCCTTGCTTTTTAAATCCAATTCATCCTCTAAAGGTAATCATACCTCTTCACTCTTGCCTCTTACCTCTTCACTAAGAATTATGATCGACCTTTTCAACTATACCCGCCGCCAGTCGTCCGGCGTCAGGATTGGCAATACGCCGCTCGGCGGTGACAACCCGATACGCATACAGTCGATGACGACAACGCCGACGGCTGACACCGACAGTTCTGTGGCACAGGCGGAGCGTATCATCGACGCCGGCGGTGAATATGTGCGGCTCACAACGCAGGGCGTCCGTGAGGCCGAGAACCTGAAGAACATCAGCAGCCGGCTGCGTGCCGAGGGTTATGACGCCCCCATCGTGGCCGACGTCCACTTCAATCCCAACGTCGCCGACGTGGCTGCGCTGTATGCCGGCAAGGTGCGCATCAATCCCGGAAACTATGTCGACCCCGCCCGCACATTCCGCCAGCTGGAATATACCGACGAGGAATATGCCGCCGAACTGGATAAGATAGAGAAGCGCTTCGTCCCGTTCCTGAAGATATGCCGCGAGCACGGCACGGCCATTCGCATCGGAGTCAACCACGGTTCGCTCTCCGATCGCATTATGTCGCGCTATGGAGACACGCCGGAAGGCATCGTGGAGAGCTGTATGGAGTTTCTGCGCATCTGCCGCCGCGAGCGGTTTGACGACGTCGTCATCTCCATCAAGGCCAGCAACACCGTCGTCATGGTGCGCTCGGTACGTCTGCTCGTCGACACAATGGAGCGCGAGGGCATGAACTATCCGCTCCACCTTGGCGTCACGGAGGCCGGCGAGGGTGAGGACGGACGCATCAAGAGTGCCGTGGGCATCGGTGCGTTGCTCGCCGACGGCATCGGTGACACCATCCGCGTGTCGCTCAGCGAGGAGCCCGAGGCCGAAATACCCGTCGCCTGCCATCTCGTCGATTACATCACGCAGCGTGCCGGCCACACCATGATTCCGGCCGAGCCATGTCCCGGATTCGACTGGCTTCGCCCCGAACGCCGCGCGACCAAGGCCGTGGCGAACATCGGCGGCAACAATGTGCCGGTCGTGGTGGGAGCCCCCCTCAATCCCCCCAAGGGGGGAAGACCCGAGGATGAAGCAGAAAAGAGTATGATTTCTGATGCGGCAAAGGAGACGACAGGCGTCACGCCCGACTATATATATATAGGTGGAAAACTGCCCGACAATCCCGAGGACGGCCGCAAATATATCGTGGATTTCAATATTTACATGGAGTACATTCGTGCCATGGCATCCTCAGATGGCACATCTTCATCCCCCCTTGGGGGGATAGAGGGGGGCCTTTATCCCATCTTCCCCCACACCGCCATGCCGTTCATAGGCAGCGTCAAGGCCGACGTGAAGTTCCTTGTGCTGCAATACGGCGTTCCGACGGAGGAATATGTGGCTTGTCTGAAAGCCCATCCGGAGGTCGTGGTGGTCTGCATGAGCAACCACAAGAACCGTCTCGGAGAGCAGCGCGCACTCATCCACGAGATGACGGCGGCGGGACTGACCAACCCCGTGATAGTCTGTCAGATGTACCGGCACGGCACCGAGGAGAAGAATAACGGTGCCGAGAGTAATAAGACGGACGGTGCCGGAGACAAAAAGAGCTACGCCGAGGCCAAGAGTGACTTTCAGTTGGAGGCCGCCGCCGACATGGGAGCGCTGATGTTCGACGGCTTTTGTGACGGCATCTGGCTGATGAACGACGGCAATCTCGACGCGCAGGACATCAGCGACACTGCCTTCGGCATACTTCAGGCCGCACGCTTGCGCACGTCCAAGACCGAATATATCAGCTGCCCGGGTTGCGGCCGCACGCTCTACGACCTGCGCTCGACCATCGCCCGCATCAAGGCGGCGACGTCGCACATGAAGGGATTGAAGATCGGCATCATGGGATGTATCGTCAACGGGCCGGGCGAAATGGCCGATGCCGACTACGGTTACGTCGGTGCGGGCCGCGGACGGATATCCTTGTACCGCAGGAAAGAATGTGTGGCGAAGAACATTCCCGAGGCGGAGGCAGTCGAACGGCTGCTCGAACTGATTGCCGCCGACGCCAAATAAAGATTTTACGGACTTCCATTGGGATTCTTGAGGACTCCCGATGGAAGTCTTTGTGTTATATGAAACTACCGTTATAAACAACTGAGACAATCATAACAAACATCTGAATGGAACCGAAGAAGATTGATTATAGCGACCGCGTGCGCCGCTCCGAGGAGCTTTTCATGGCCGGATATAACTGTTCCCAATCTGTCGTGGCGGCCTTTGCGGACCTCTACGGCTACACCGAGGAGCAGGCGTTGAAGGTCAGTGCGGGTCTGGGCGGCGGCATCGGCCGCATGAGAATGACCTGCGGGGCGGCCTGTGGCATGGCCGTGCTGGCCGGAATGGACTGCGGGTCAACCGTGGCGGGCGACCGAGAGGGCAAATCGGCCAACTATCGGGTCGTCCAGCAGCTGATGGGCGAGTTCCACGAGCAATACGGGACGCTTGTCTGCGCGGAACTGCTGAAGCTCAAGCGTGACGCCCCGCTGAGCTACGAGGCCAGCGAGCGCACGGCCGAATACTACCGCACGCGGCCTTGTGTCAAGCAGGTTGTGGCGGCGGCGAGGATATTCGCCGACTATCTGGAGCGGAAGCAAAGCGGCCAAAAGGAGCAGACCACCGTCGGATGAAGCGACCTTAAAGACCTTAAGGACCTTAAAGACCTTAAGGACCTTAAAGCAATAAAGCAGAAACAAAACAACAACAGATAATGAAAAAAGACGAAAAAGACATGATGCAGCTGCCGGAGAACGCCTTCCGCGAGTTGCACGAAGGAGAGAATTATGAGCCGATGATGAGTCCGCGGGAACAGTATCCCGAGGTCAACGCATGGTCGGTGACGTGGGGAGTGCTGATGGCCATGCTGTTCTCGGCCGCCGCAGCCTACCTTGGACTGAAAGTGGGACAGGTCTTCGAGGCCGCCATTCCCATCGCGATCATCGCCGTCGGCGTTTCGGCAGCCGCCAAGCGCAACCGTGCGTTGGGCGAGAATG
>USFX01000107.1 GCA_900553965.1 uncultured Prevotella sp. | reverse complement strand
CTAATACTTTATCAGCTTTAGAAAAACGAATGATACGTTCGATTTGAGCATCAGAAGTACCTTTACGCTCTGCTTCAGATGCGCTTTTCGCCTTTTCAGCATCAGCACGACGGCCACCGGCCAACGTGTCACGACGGTTCGCGAGCGTATCAGGATTTGCAGCAGCATGTTTCTGCAACACGTCAGACTTTCCGGCTGGATTTTCGGCAGGAACAGCACGTTCTACTTCTTCCGCCGGCTTCTCCCGTGCGTCATCAGACAAAAGTTTATTGAAGAAATAACCGCCAAAGAACGCAGCTGGAATGAATATCAGGAATAAGGATATGAAGAACAGCCACATCCATTTACGGCTGACACCGGAAGCCGCTTCCGGCTCTTCAACCGGTTCCTCCGTCTTGGTCGTAACGCTTATTGCGGCGGAAGACTGTTCCACTGCGGCAGCCTCTACTACCTGCGGATTCGCGACAACAGCTGGTTCAACCGCTTCCTGTTCCGTGTCTTCAACAGGCTCAGCGACCTGCGGATTCGCAACAACGGCAGACTCCACATTTCCCTTAATATCATCATCTGGATATGCGCCGGACTTCGGTGACGCTTTCTCCGGAACACTTTCCGCCGCAACGACAGCCGGTTCCGTTTCCTGCGGAACGGCTTTCAGCCCGGCAGCGACGGCCTTGGGAGCATCGTCTACCGGGTTCTGCGCGGCGTCATCCGGCAAATCAGGCAAGGCTTCGAGGTCGGCAAGAGAATACGGTATTTCAAGCGGGACATACGCCTTTTCCTCGTCTGAAGCATCACTTCCGGAATTTTCCGTAGCGCCCATGCCATCAATAGCTTCCTTTATATCACCTATAGCGCTTTCCACCAGCAAGGAGCGTCCGTCCGCGAGGCGTGACTGCGACGATTCATGTCCTGCTCCGACTCCGCCAACGGTCCGTTCCACAACCTCATCAGCAGGTGCGGCCGCTACGGTTTCAACACCGGTTTTCACATTATCCACGCCGCCGTCACTCTCCCGCAGTCCGTCTTCCGCAACCGTTTCAGAGCCGGAAGCCATTTCGCCGCCGGTCATGTCATCAAACTCGACACCGTCGTTGAGCACGACGGTCTCAAACTGAGAGAACGGTTTGTTGACCAGTTCCTTCATCGTGGCATCAGGAGTGAACGTGACCTTTCCGTGACTTTCGATGATAACACGCTCGCCGGTGTTGACATTGACGCTCTCACGTGCCTCCACACCGATAATCTTGAACGTTCCGAGACCTTTTATCTTGACCACGCTGTCACGTTCAAGAGCACTCCGCACGATGCTGAATATGGAAGAGACAAAGTGTTCGGCGTCCTGTCTGTCGAGCCCGTTCTTCAAAATCAGCACCCGGGCCAGTTCATATATGGATACTCTGTTCATTGGGGTTAAGGCTTGCCTGTTTTTATTCTTTCCTTCCATGCCACATTCGGCTTGAAACCGAGCACGAGTTTCGGAGGCACCAGCATGCGTTGCTGCGTGGCCGGATTGACCATGATGCGCTCCATCTTCTTCTTTACCTCAAACGTTCCGAAGTTAGGTATGGCCACGGTATCGCCATCCTGAAATCCGTCACTCATCGCGTTTATCACGTTGGTGAGCATCCTCTGCGTGTCCGCCTGTCCGTAGCCGGTGCGCTGCGCCAGCTCGGCGACAAATTCCTTGTTGTTCATCCGCCCTGCTCTTTTTATTCCGTTATGGTTGTCCCGTAGAGGTCAAACTCCTCCGAATCCGTTATCTTAACATCATAGAACCGTCCGACCTGCAGACGCTTCTCGCCGGCCGGAATGAGCACCTCGGGGTCGACTTCGGGCGAACTGAACTCTGTTCGGCCGATATAATAGTCGCCCTCCTTGCGGTCGATGACGACCTTCATGGTCTGCCCCACTTTCTCCGCCTCAATCTCCGCGCTGATTTCCTGCTGCAGAGCCATCAGACGGTCAAGACGCGAGGCCTTGACATCAGCCGGTATGTCGTCTTCATAGTTGATGGCCGAGAAAGTGTCGTCCTCTTCCGAATAGGAGAAAGCACCCATGCGCTCAAAACGCACCTTGCGGACAAACTCCATCAGCTCCTCGAAATCCTCCTCCGTCTCACCGGGAAATCCCACCATGAGCGTCGTCCGCAAGTGTATTCCCGGAACCTCACGGCGCATACGTTCTATCAGGGCGTATGTATCGGCCTTGGTGACATTGCGCTTCATCTTCGTCAGCATGTTGTCAGAGATATGCTGGAGGGCGATGTCCAGATACTTGCAGACATTCGGCTTCTCGCGTATGACGTCAAGCAGCTCCCATGGGAAATGGGCCGGATAGGCATAATGGAGCCTTATCCACTTCACTCCCGGTATGTCGGCCATGCGCTCCACCAGCTCGGCGATATGCTGACGGCCGTCGATGTCAACGCCATAGTAGGTCAGTTCCTGGGCTATCACCTGAAACTCCTTGGTGCCGTCGGCGACAAGCTGACGCACCTCGTCCAGAATCGCGTCCATCGGCCGACTGACGTGGCCGCCGGTCATGATTGGTATGGCGCAGTAGGCGCAATGACGGTCACAGCCCTCGCTGATTTTGATGTAGGCATAATGACGCGGGGTCGTTATGCGGCGACGGCCATCACAGGAGGCCATGTCCGCGTGCCCCAGATCGGCAATCAGCTGACGGTAATCGAACTTTCCATAATACTTGTCGACCTGTGGAATCTCAGCTTCAAGTTCCTTCATATAACGTTGTGAGAGACAGCCCATTACATATAGACGTTTCAAGCGTCCCTCTTCCTTTGCCTGTGCAAACTCAAGAATGGTGTCAATGCTCTCCTGCTTGGCGTCTTCAATGAATCCGCAAGTGTTTATGACGGCAATCTCTCCCTGCGGGTTGCGGCTGTCATGAACGCAGTGGTATCCGCAATCTTCCAGCCGGCTCATGAGTTTCTCGCTGTCCACGAGATTCTTCGAGCAGCCCATAGTTATGATGTCTATCGTATTCTTCTTCACTTCTATTATTCTGTTTCCTGTTACCTATTGAGTCGGACTTCCATGATTATGTTCCCACCGTCCCACGGGCAACGCCGCATCACTATGGCACGGGCAGAAACGGCTGCCGTCAGTTGTTCTTGTTGAACAGCGAGTCGACGAACTGGCGCTTGTTGAACAGCTGGAGGTCTTCCATGCCCTCACCCAGTCCGATATACTTGACGGGCACTTTCAGCTGGTCGCTGATACCGATGACCACGCCACCCTTGGCCGTTCCGTCGAGCTTGGTTATGGCCAACGACGTTATCTGGGTCACAGCGGCAAACTGCTTTGCCTGTTCAAAGGCGTTCTGACCGGTACTTCCATCGAGCACGAGCATCACCTCATCAGGAGCTTCAGGAAGGACTTTCTTCATGACATCCTTGATTTTCTTCAGCTCATTCATCAGACCGATCTTGTTGTGGAGACGTCCTGCGGTGTCGATGATGACGACATCCGCTCCGTTGGCCTTTGCGCTGCTCAGCGTGTCAAATGCCACCGAGGCCGGGTCGCTGCCCATCTGCTGCTTTATGACCGGAACGCCGACACGCTCGCCCCAAATGCAGAGCTGCTCCACGGCTGCCGCGCGGAAAGTGTCGGCTGCGCCGAGATAGACTTTCTTTCCGGCTTTCTTAAACTGATAGGCCAGCTTTCCGATGGTGGTCGTCTTGCCCACTCCGTTGACACCGACAATCAGGATGACATAAGGCTTGTGGTCTGACGGCAAGTCCCAGTTGTCGTTGTCGTCGCCGTCGTTCTCCGCAAGCAGCGAGGCAATCTCGTCACAGAGAATACCATTCAACTCTGACGTGCTCACATACTTGTCACGGGCCACGCGCTCCTCTATGCGCCTGATTATCTTCAGCGTCGTGTCCACACCGACATCGCTGGTGATGAGCACCTCCTCCAGATTATCGAGCACATCGTCGTCAACCTTCGACTTACCGGCCACGGCACGGGCCAACTTGTCAAACACGCTGACCTTGGTCTTCTCCAGACCCTTGTCGAGCGTTTCTTTCTTTTTCTTACTAAAAAAGCCGAAAATTCCCATATTGCAATATTTTATGTGCAAAAGTACAACAAAAACATGAGATTATCTCCGATGGAATAAAGAAAATGACTTTATTTCGGGAAAAGGCTATACATTCATTTGTTATCGAAGTCCTTACTACCTTTCTTACCTAAATCCTCAATGTTTTTAATCGACATCAGATAATCGTGCTCTACATCGCTGATGGTGCGTTGCTTATATTTGCGATATTCTTTGGTAGCATGTTCCATTGCGTCCTCATGAGAAACACTTCCAGAACCTTGCAAGAGGTCTTCTCCCGACATGGTCAAAATCCTGTCCAAATAGGCAGCCCAGTCATTCATTGTCATCGGTTGCTCACGTTCCGCCTGTCGTTCCGCAAAATCCAAATATCCAGAAACCAACTGTCCCATAGCACGGAGTTCTTTTTCGTCCAGATAGTTCTTTGCTGTCTTTGCTTCCACAAGTGTAGGATGATTTCCCTTAAAGGTCAATAGTCCCATAAAATCTTTCTCGGCATCGGCTCGTTTAACGATAAGCTCTGCTGCTGTGTGTCCATGAATCGCATAATGTATCTTGTTCTGCACTTTCTTGAAAAACTCCTGTGAGACAGATGCCCTTGGATCATAGTCAATGCTGGTGGCGTATATTTCAAGCACTTGACGATACATCACCTTTTCTGTGGCACGTATATCCCGGATTCTGTCCAGCAGTTCCTTCCAATAGCCACCACCGCCCAATTTCTTCAAACGTTCGTCATCAAGCGTAAAACCCTTTACCATATACTCCTTTAACCGCAGAGTTGCCCATTGGCGGAAACGTGTGGCAATGATAGAACGGACGCGATAACCGAGAGCTATTATCATGTCTAAATTGTAGAAAGTAGTCAAATAAGATTTCCCGTCTGCGGCAGTTGTTCGGAATTTCCGAACAACTGAATCTTCTTGCAATTCTCCTTCTTCAATAATATGTTTTATGTGCTCACTAACATTTGATTTACTGGTCTGATAGAGTTCACACATCTGAGCCTGAGTAAGCCACAACGTCTCATCTTCGAGCTTCACATCTATCTTTGTATGCCCGTCACTGGCTGTGTATATGATTACTTTGTTCTCATTCATATTGTTTATTATTAAGCGTTCTGCCTATTGGTGATATCGTTATATGCTGTTGTATTTTACGATTCTACAATCTGCCAAAATCCTTGCTTTCTACCTCCTACACGTTTCAGCAATCCAAGTTCTTGAAGACGGGAAAGATTGTAGATAATTCCTCCCATTGTGGTATCCGGAATATTCTCACCCAGTTCTTTCCGTGTTGCATCAGGATGTTTGCTCAAATATATCAATATTGCTTCTTGTTGTTTGCTCAACTTCTTTTGTATGGTCTTTTGTATGGTCTTTTGTATGGTCTCCGGCACGTTTTGTATCATCGCCCTTTCCGGATATTCAAATCTAAATATCGTCCATATTCCAGAAGCGTCATAACGGAACTCCGGTGTAGAGAAGCCGTCGTTCTTGCATGCCGTAATAATGCGCTCTATCCCACGTCCCCATGCTTCAATCTCGCCGGCACGGAAGAACGTATTGGCTATGCTTGGATTATAAGGCTGGCTACTGTGCGAAGACAATAATGTATCTACAGTCCAATCATCCGGTAATGAGCCACCGTTTATGATTTCCAGCTTGTTTTCATACACGCGGATCTGGATAGGTGAGTTGTTCGCATAGTCTTTGTTGATGCAAGCATTAAGCAAAGCCTCCCGTAAAGCCTCCCGCGGAATCGGCAATGTTTCGATGCGTTGTATTCCTTCGTACGTAATAATGGCTTTTAAGTATTTGGTACAAAGCAGGTCCATCAGTTTAATGATTTGCTGAAACAGGTTGCCATGCACCTCATCTTGATATACCAAATCCATGCCCTCACGGAAAAATCCGACCTTCACGAAAGCCCCTGTCACATACATTTCCGGGTCGGAATGGAACAATAAGGCAGCAGCACGTTTCAGATAGCTGCTTTCATAAAGCCGCAGTTTTTCCAATAAGCCACGATTGTCATCCATTAGGTCTGCATCATCCATGCGCCCGCTCCGTTTGGCGTACTTGCGAAACAAATCAAACGTGGCATCATCCAAGTCTTCCGCTTTCAGATAAGGTACAGGCACCCCGTCCCATGTCTTACCCTGACGGCGAAGCATAAAGCGGTCAAGCGCCGCCCCTTTCAGTTCTTGATTGGTTGCGCCGCTCCGTTGATAATATTTCCCCCGAAAACTGATAGGGTAAGGATAAGCCTCTGTCACAATTTCCAGATACGACATTTTGTCTTTCTCTTTCAGATTGACATCCACCAATATGCCCATCATGTCACGCACTTTATTCGGAATGTCCTCCATCAGCTTCTTAGCATCTTGTACACCGCACACTTCGCCATTGTCACGCAGACCTATATACAGCGTACCACCCTGTGCATTGGCAAAGCCACAAATCCATTTCTGATACTCGTCGCGCCAACTTTCTTTGAACTCTATGTTTTGGGATTCTATTATCATTTATATCTTAATTATTAGGGAATGATATTTCTTCCGTATTATATCATTAATTGCATTAAGCCCCAATTATTTTATTATTCTACAAAGATAATACTTTTTCCCCATTTACAAACAATTGCACGATGTTATTTCTTCCTTGATTTAAGAAACGGCTGCTTATCAACAACCATATTATTGTAGACAGAAGCGCAACGCGACGGATAATGTCATGGAAGTTCTGTTAATTTAACATCTGTATTTTTCTCTTAAATTCAGCAAACAAACGCTAACATCTATGTTTCAGCATGACCACCAGCCGGCCATCTCCGAGCAAGGAGGGCCTCTCGGGGTTGCAATAAGCACGCCGTTGGAAGCTGGCGGCGGCCCCGTTGTAGTGCAAGGAGGGCCTTATCGCAACGTCGGGAGGGCCTCCTTGCTCGTCCAAAAGAACGCCGTCATCCGCAGCCGCACGTAAGTGGCTGATTATCAACATATCCTATTTTTCACTAAAAACGCGCTATTTTGCGCCGGAGAGAAGAAATCTGGGTTCAAATGGCGTTTAACCATTGTTAAAGTAAACATTGTTCCGAATGTATGATGATGCGCATTGTTTGCAATCACGGTTGTTCGGAAGATAACAACAAACGAGGGGGATTGCAGAACCATGAAATTGTAGGGACGTGCCTTTGGCACGTTGACGTGTAATCAGCTGATTTTCAATAAACATCGCAAAGCGATGTCCCTACATATTGGGAATAATATCTGATTTGCAACACCACCGCAGAAACTTACGAAGGTGTTGCAAATACCATATACAGCATGAGATTATTTTCCGAACAGCCCTATTATCCGTTACTGCATGAGACTATCCAGACATTTTTAAAGCATACCCTTTGTGCTCGGCAACTCATAGTGATATATATCCCGGCGCACGGCCATCTTCAGACTTCGGGCCAACGCTTTGAAGATTCCTTCGATCTTATGATGTTCGTTGACTCCCTCGGCTTTGATGTTCAGGTTCATTCGCGCGTTATCACTCAGGCTCTTGAAGAAATGGAGGAACATTTCCGTCGGCATGTCCCCTACCCGCTCACGGTGGAATTCGGCATCCCAAACGAGCCACGGACGGCCGCCGAAATCGAGGGCCACGGAACAGAGGCAGTCGTCCATAGGCAGACAGTAGCCATAGCGTTCGATGCCGCGTTTGTCGCCGAGCGCACGGAGCAGACAATCGCCAAGGGCAATCGCCGTGTCCTCAATCGTGTGGTGTTCGTCGACGTGGAGGTCGCCGCGTGTACGGACTGTCAGATCTATCATGCCATGACGCCCTATCTGTTCGAGCATGTGGTCGAAAAAGCCAAGTCCGGTGGAGATGTCGCAGCGGCCAGTGCCGTCAAGATTGACACTGACACGGATATCGGTCTCGGCCGTGGTACGCACGACCTCTGCCGTCCGTTCGCCGGCAAAGAGCAGTTCGGCAATCTTATCCCACGTCATGCCGTCGCGGCCGAGTATGAGTGACTTGCAGCCGATGTTCTCCGCGAACTGGCGGTCAGTCTCACGGTCGCCGATGACATAGCTTCCCGCGAGGTCATAGTCGGGGTTGGACATATATTTTTCGACAAGCCCCGTAGCCGGCTTACGCGTCGGCGCATTGTCCTCGGGAAAGTGGCGGTCGATGAGAATCTCGTCGAACGTCACACCCTCACTCTCCAACGTCTGGAGGATAAAGTTATGGACAGACCAGAATGTCTCTTCAGGGAATGACGGCGTTCCCAGTCCGTCCTGATTGGACACCATGACGAACTCGAAGTCAAGGTGGGAACGGATGAAGGCGAGATTACGGAAGACACCTTTGGTGAATTTCAGTTTGCCGAACGAGTCAATCTGCTCGTCGGCCGGTTCCTCTATGAGGGTTCCGTCACGGTCTATGAATAGTATGCGTTTCATACGGCGTCGTATATTTTATTTTGAACAATTCATCTGCCAAAAGCCATGCTCACCTGTCCTTTCCCTTCCGCGAGTCGTCTGACGCAGCAGCCGAAGCGACGGCGCTCACTCTCACAAACCGCTTGCGCTCCTCCTCACGGGTCTCTATTGAGCCATAAAGATAATAGAGCGGATACATCTGTGAAAGACTGAGATAAGAGCCGAGGAAACCGGTCAGAATACCGGTCAGGGCAACGAGGACATTTATATTGTCGGGCAAAGCTAAGGCGTCACCCATCATCATTGCTCCGGACGTAGACTTATAGACAGCAAGAGCGAGAACATAGGATGGCAACATGATAACGCTGCCGATGACCATGGTTATCAAGAGCGTTATGGCCGACACACAGAAAATGCGCGGAAGATGACGCAAACCGACAGCGTATGCCGATGGAAAGATGCGGAAGAAATGGGTGTGGGGACGGAAGACATAACGAAAGGTGACAAAATAGAGCGGCATGGTCAACAGCAAAAGAATAAAGAACATGATAATGCCGGCACCGAGAATGGCCATCTGAAATCCAAAGCTAAGACGAAGAGACGCCATCATGACCCAAAAGCCGCAAAAGAAGAACAGGGCGAAGACCGCCAGGACTATCAACAGGCAGAAGACACTCGCCTTGATTGTGCGCCAGCCAGCATTGACCCGGAAGAAGAAACGGGCATTGCGCGGTAGGCGCATGGCGGCA
>USFX01000106.1 GCA_900553965.1 uncultured Prevotella sp. | reverse complement strand
ATCATTTGGCCGCAAATTCGCGAGTTTTGCGCGTGCATCTTTTATCGTCTGAGCTTCAGCGTCTTACGTTAAAATCAACGAAAGTGTGCAATAAAATCCGTTAAGAAGTTCTGCCGTAAGGGCCTTACAGCCTTCCCGCGGGGGCCTTGTTGTGTTGCAACGGCGGCCCCGTCGTGATGCGAAAGCGGCCCCGTTGTAGAGCCGGGAGGGCCTCTTTGGTCATCAACAACGAAAAAACGGGAGGCTGACGGCAGCGGAATGTCATGATTTCGGCCTTGCCGCTCTCCAGAATTAGAATTTTCAAGTGTTAAATTCCGTGATATTATCGTAACATGAAATAGACCGGTTGGCATGCCTTACGGTTTATTCGTGCCTCAGTGTTAAATTGTTCGTGGTATAAAATAGAGTGGTTTCTGTATGTCTTCCACTCCGTCCTTGTCTCAATACCAAACCGCTCACGCACGAAAAAACGGAGGCGGGAACGCCTTGCGGCTGGTTCCTGCCTCCGTAGAGAGAAAGAAAAAACGTCGTTTTCTTTGTTTATTCGCTTGCCAGCGGTACGGCGAAGTAGGTCTTCTTACCTGTGGGATAGATACCCTGGATATAGAGGACGGGCTCCTTGCTGGTCGATGCCTCCTTGACGATGTCCTGCAGTTCGTCGATGGTCTTGACCGTCTGGTTGTTCACGCGCTGGATGATGAATCCGCGGCTGATTCCGGCCTCCTTCATCTTTCCGTTGTCCACCTTGATGACTTCCAGTCCGTAGCCGATGTTGAGCTGCTTCTTCTGGGCGTCGGTGATTTCGCGGAAGTTTGCTCCGAGCACGTCAAGGTCAGCGTTCTTGACCACCTTGGTGTTGCCCTGCTCGTTCTTGAGCGTCACGGTCTCGGTAGACTTCTTCTTGTTGTGCAGGAAGGTCAGCGAGAGCTTGTCGCCCGGACGTTTGCGGGCAATGATTTCCTGAAGCTCGGCCATGCGTGTCACCTTCTGTCCGTCGACGGCCGTGATGACGTCGCCTTCCTTGATTCCTGCGTCGGCGGCAGCTCCGTCGTCAATGACCTTGGCTACATAGATACCCTCCATCGTGCCGAGATCAACCTCCTTGCCCTGGTCTTTCTGGCTGTCGACATAGTTCTTGACGTCGATGCCCTGTATGCCAATCATGGCGCGCTGTACCGTTCCGTATTTCTTCAGGTCGTCGACAACCTTGTTCATGATGGTTGTCGGGATGGCGAAACCGTAGCCGCTGTATGAGCCGGTCTGCGAGTAGAGCATGGCGTTGATGCCGACCAGCTCACCGCGGGTGTTGACCAGCGCACCACCGGAGTTTCCGGCGTTGATGGCAGCGTCAGTCTGGATGAACGACTCCACGCCATTGGCACCGAGCGAGCGGGCCTTTGCGCTGACGATACCGGCCGTAACGGTGTTGTTCAGACCGAGCGGGTTGCCCACGGCGAGCACCCATTCGCCCACCTTGATGTCGTCGCTGTTGGCGATGGTGATGGCTGGAAGGTTCTTGCCGTCAATCTTGATGAGGGCCAGGTCGGTTGTCTTGTCCGTTCCGATGATGCGTGCCGAGTGCTCCTGATTGTCGTTGAGTGTCACGGTCAGCTCGTCGGCACCGTCAACGACGTGGTTGTTCGTCACGATATATCCGTCAGCCGAGATTATTACGCCCGAGCCGGTGGCAGTCTTCTTGGGTGTCTGCACCTGACGCTTCTGCGTTCCTCCGTTGCCGCGGCCGAAGAAACCGCCGAACGGGTCGGAGAAGAAATCGCTGAACGGGTCGCTCTGAACCTCAACGGTCTTGATCTTGCTGTTCTGCACATACTTGATGTGTACAACGGAAGGCAGGGCTTTCTCGGCGGCCACGGTGAGGTCGACGGGCTGGCCTGCGGGTACGGCGCCAGCCGGTGTGGCAGCTCCGGCCTTGTTGAAGGCTGCTACGGAAAAGACTACTGCAACGAGGCAAATCGCCGGCAATAGATAGTTTGCAATCTTTTTCATCATTGTTCTGTTTTTGTTTATACGTTATGTTATTCCTGTTTTCTGCGTGCAAATATAGGAGCAAAAATCCTTTTTCTGCCAATTTGTCGCTTTTATTTGTCGCAATTTAACAATTTGCAAACGGCCATTAACGGCTGTTTGCGCAGTAGCGGCGGAATTTTACAAATGTTTAAACTGTCTGATGAGCCTGCCGTCCGGCTGCCGTCGTGTCATTTCTCGGTCAGTTTTCCTGTATGGAAGTCACCGCTTCCCCTGCTTGTCTTCTTGAGTGACTTCAGCCGTCCGCTCAGAGTGATGTCGCCCGAACCGTAGAGGCTTGCGTTGGCCGTGCCGCACTTGTCGCCGGCAAAGGAGACATTGATGTCGCCGGAGCCTTTCAACGAGATTTCCGTATGGCGCGTGTTGCTCTGTCCGATGCCGATGTCGCCGCTTCCGACGAGCGATATCCTGGAGCGCAGAACGTCGGTCCTCGGCAGCCTGATGTCTCCGCTTCCGACCAGCTCAGTGTCAATCTCGTCACAGATGATGTCGCTGATGGTCATGTCGCCGGACCCGCGAAGCCGCAATGTCAGCTTGTCCGTGTCGATGCGGTTGCGGCTGACGAAATCGCCCGAACCCGTGAGGTTGATTTCGATGATGTCCGGTGAGGTGACATAGACCGTTATCCCCTCATAACCGGAGCTTCTGCCGCCGATTGCCCGGAACAGATTGCCGATGCCGTTGGCCGTGAACGATATGCAGTTTTGGCCTTCATAAGAGATGAAGAGCGTGCCGTCCTTGACGCCGGTCTTGACGTCTTTCATCTGTTCCGCCGGTGATGTCACCTTGACGGAGCATGTCTTGCCCTGAGTGTAGATTACGTCGATGGGCCCGCTCATGCTGATGCGCTTGAAGGCGGCCGTCTTGCGGTTCTCTGTCGTGACTGTTGTCTTCTTGCTTTTCGCCTCACATACGGCGATGGCGGAGATTGCCAGTAGAAATAAAAAAAACTTTCTCATAATCTCTTTCCTTTATGTCTTTATGACTGTTTGACGGAAAGAGTCATGAGAAAGTTGCATTACGGGGAATTTTCTTTTCCTTTGCCGGTCTTGCGGCGGATTCCTGAGGGGATGCCTCAGAAGGTCATTCTTATCATGAAGCGTATGCCTTGCTTGTGGGCTGTGGGCAGATCGAGATAGTTGAGACGGCGTGTATATTCGATGTGGACAATCTTGAAGATGTTGTGAATACCGGCCGAAACCTCCACGTAGGGCGTCTTCGGACTCATCACATAAGAACCGCTGGGGAACATCATGATTGTATTGTCGTTGGCGTTGCCGGCCAGATAGGGGTTGTTCTTGTCGCTCAGGTCGCCCCAAAGACATCTCACGGCGAGATATTCACGCCACTTCAGCTTCTTGATGAGCGGGATACGGTTGAAGAGTTTGCCGTTGAAATCCCAGCTGACCTCTGCGCTGGCAAAGCGGTCGCTGAGGAACTCCATATTGTTGATGAGCTGGAAGGTCTGGTCCTGAATGATGTATGAGAGGTTGGTGGCCGGCATGCAGAGCAGCGGGAACGGAACTTTGTCCCACTGGATGCCGCCGCGCACGTAGCAGTCGATTTTTCCCCAGCTGTTCATCCAGAAGCGCTTGTAGATGCTCAACTCCGTATAGTTGTAGCGGTAGTCGCCTCCGAGGAAGTCCTTCAGACCGAGCGTGTGGCTCACGGTGAATACCGGAGCGTCGAGATTGATTTTCAACCGTCGCTGCTTGGTGTTGATGTAGGTCTCTCCTGGGGCAAATCTCAGCTCTGCCCGGAGCTCTGTCGTGCGGAAGAAGTGGGACGGACGGACGGACGACGGAGCAGTTGCAGTGGCCTGAACGTTGCCTGTCGTTGCGCCGGCATCGACGGTTGTGCTGCCTTTTGACCATGCTGTCCACTCGTTCATCGGGGTGAAGTAGAGGTCTCCGCAGGCTTCGTTCTCTTCCGTCTTGAACGCCAAGGTGGTCTTGAAGCCCCAATCTTCTTCGCGTTCGTACGTCAGTTCCTGACGGTTGTAGAACATCATGGCGTCGACCTTCGTCCACTTGAACGACGTGAAGACGTTATCCTTGTCCGTCCGCATGAACTTGTCGGAGGGCGAGCAGACGTCATACGTCGACATTACAGATAATGTGTGCTTCGGAAACTCGCGCGGCAGATACTCTTTCTTGTTGAAAGAATAGATGAACTCGCCCTTATAGTAGTTCTTGTGGCTGCCCCATCCGTGGGCGTAATATCCCGCGCCGAAGATCTGTTTGTGCAGTTTTGCCGTCGTCTGGGCGCTTATTCGCGTTCTGAAACCGTCGATGCTGTTGCTTGTCAGCATCGTGTTGATAGGACCGAGGTCCACCTTGCTCGGGTTGCCGGTCTCCACGAAGTTCTCTATGAAGGCTCTTGCGCCGAAGATGATATACTTGAATCCCTTTATCTGTTCGAGGTTGTGGACGAACGCGTCCATCTTGCTCTCGCTCTTGGTGAGGTCCACTTGTCGGTATTTGCTCCAGAACTCGTCGTCGCGCATCATGGCGTCGGCCTCTTTGACCTCTTTCGCCTTGCCTTTGAAGAGCTGTTTCGGCAAGTCGTCAAAGGCATAGTCGCTCATTCGGGTCGTACGTATGACGACGGCTTTCTGTATGAAGCTCGCAATCTTCAGCTCGGCAATCATGTCGTCCACCGTAAGAACCCAACTGCTGTCGGGCAGCATCGTGAACTCCTGTTCCACGCGGAGGTTCTCCACGAAGTTGACGTCGCTCTTCTTAGGTATTGTCAGTTCGCAGCGCTTGACTTGATATGAGGAGTCGGCGAGGATATAAATATCTCCGCGGAAGCCGAAGTCCTGTTGGTTGTTAGGTAGAAAATGGAGGTGGATGCACTTGTTCCGGTCGACAAAGACGGTGTCCTCGATGTAAAACCGATAGAATGCGATGGCGCCTTTGCCTATCGGTGATGTGAATGGATACTGCAACAGACGTACTTGATCGTCGTAGATGTTGACGTCGGTGAAGACATCTTTGAGAACGGTTGTGAGGATGTCACCCGTCTGAAACAGTTCGTTGACACCGGAGGAGTTTTGTCCCTTGACGATATTCTTCTCCGTGTGAGGGTCTTTCCGATATATCTTTTGCGTGACGGTCTCGTCGACCGTGAGCGGGAGTATCAGTTTCTTGTTGTATTGGCACAGTTCTACCTGGTCGCGCAACCATGCCGCTTTCTTGAATTTCGGGGAATTCAGTTTCTCCTCCGTTATCTCGTTGAGAGCCAGCGTAATCTTCTGGTACTTGTTGTACTGGTAAAAATTGCGGTTGCTCAGGTCCGTCTGTTTCTTCTTTTCGATGACCTTCTTCATCAGTTCGACAGCCGGATTGTTCTTCCTGCTGTATCGCTGGCGTTTTGTCTTGATGGTGACTTCTTTCAGAGTGCGCGTGTCCTGTTTCAACCGCACGTCCACTCTGGCTTTTGTCTTGGCATTGATGGTGATTGTCTGTGGCGTATATCCCACCGCGCTGAACGTCAGTTGCCATCCCTCATGGCGTGCGATGCTGTAGCGCCCGCTCAGATTTGACACTACGGCGACGTTGTGTCCTTTGTATGTCACGCTGGCGTATGGGATGCTGTCGCCGGTCGCTTCGTCTATGACATATCCTGTCAGCTGTGCACGTAGTGGCAGTGCTGCCAGCATGACCAGCAGTAATGACAATAAATATGTAGTCCTGTGATTATCCAAATCTTTTTATCTTAAGGCCCCCTGTAATCCCCCAAGGGGGATGATGTTACTTTTTTCCTATATGAAAGGGCAGTTTCCGCGTGTCGGAAAGCATATAAGCCAAGCGTTAAGGAGGCTGGTCTATACAATAATAGCATTATAAGAAAAGCCCTATAATCCCCTGAAAGGATGGGCGAAAGCCGCAAAATGATGTTTCAGAGCGCAGTCTGTTTCCGTCTTCCGCCTGTCCATTCATCCCTCGGGGGATTATAGGGGCTTGTCTTTATCAGTCGATTTCCTCGTCAGCCTCGTAGCCGCCCATCTCGCGGATGGCGTTCTTCAGCATCGTGTACTGCTGATAGAGGTGGTTGACGGCTTCCTCTCCACGTGTATAGTCGTGCATCGGGCTCTTGAGGAAGAAGCTCAGGAAGCGCTGTGTGCCGTAGCGTCCGGCGCGTGCTGCGAGGTCGCTCAGCAGACAGAGGTCGAGACAGAGCGGTGCGGCAAGGATAGAATCGCGGCAGAGGAAGTTGATCTTGATCTGCATGGGGTAGCCCATCCATCCGAAGATGTCGATGTTGTCCCATCCCTCCTTGTTGTCGTTGCGCGGCGGATAGTAGTTGATGCGCACCTTGTGGTAGTACTGTGTGTCCTCGTCGTTGCCGTGGCCGTAGAGGTCAGGCTGTACGTCGGGCTTCAGGATGGTCTCCAGTGTGGAGAGCTTGCTGACCTCCTTTGTGCGGAAGTTGGCCGGCTCGTCAAGTACGAGACCGTCGCGGTTGCCGAGGATGTTTGTTGAGAACCATCCGCTCAGACCCAGACAACGGGTGCCGATGATGGGTGAGAAACCGCTCTTGACAAGTGTCTGACCGGTCTTGAAGTCCTTGCCGGCGATGGGCATGTGTGTCTTTTCGGCCAGTTCCCACATGGCGGGGATGTCAACCGTGGTATTGGGGGCGCCCATGATGAACGGTGCTCCCTCGGCCAGTGCGGCGTAGGCATAGCACATGGACGGTGCGATGTGCTCGCGGTCGTCCTCCTTCATGGCCTTTTCCAGAGTCTCCAGCTTATAGTGGACCGGCTCATAAACCGGCACATAAATCTCCGTCGAAGCAGCCCAGAGCACAACGATGCGTGCGCAACCGTTTTTCTCCTTGAACGTGCGGATGTCCTCACGCAGAGCCTCGACCATCTCCCATCGGGTCTTGCAGTCCTTGACGTTGTCGCCGTCCAGACGCTTGGCGTAGTTCTTGTCGAAAGCGGCCTTCATCGGCACAATCTTCTCCAGCTCGTCCTTTACGGGATTGATGTCCTTCTCCTTGAGAACCTCGGCGTACATGGCTGCCTGATAGGCGTTCTGGGGATAGACGTCCCATGTTCCGAATACGATATCGTCCAACTTAGCCATCGGTACAATCTCGTTGTAAGGGAGATATTTCTTGTCGTCGCCCTTACCGACACGTATCTTGTCATACTGCGTCATTGAACCGACAGGTTTTGCCAATCCGCGGCGTGTCATGAGCACGCCAGTCATGAATGTCGTGGCAACAGCACCGTTACCTACGACGAGAATTCCTAATTTGCCGTCAGCCGGCTTTACATTAGTTTGTTTCATTACCTTATTATATTAGAAAGTATGTGTATTATATCAATTCTTCCAACGTGCCGATGGTCATGTCGGCTGCTGTCATGTCGTCGGGTTCGTCGTCCGTCCAGCCTTCTCCCTTCATCCATACGGTCCGGCATCCGGCTTTGCGGGCGGGCACGATGTCCTTGTCGTAGCTGTCGCCGACGACGGTCACCTCTTCGGGCTTCATCCCCAGCGCTTCGACGCCGAGAGTGAAGATGCGCGGGTCCGGCTTGCGGACGCCCACGACGGCGCTTTCGACGATGCTGCCGAAGAAGCCGTCCAGCCCGAACTCCTTGAGAACGGTGGCGATGTTGCCGTAGAAGTTGCTCACCAGCACCATCGGACGACGCCCGCGGAGCATTTCCAGAACACGGCGGCTGCGGGCCGTTTCTTCGCGTGTGGCCTCATAGAGCTCGTCGAGCACGGCGTCGTGCCACAGCCCGGTGTCAAATTCCGGCTGTTTTTCCGAGATATATTCCATCTCTATGCGTAACTTTACGTCCAGCGTCTTGCGGAACGTATAGTCGGGTTGTATGATGGGGTTGCGTCCCAGTTCCCGCTCGGCATAGACGTATGCCTCGCGGAACAGCTCTTCGCTGACCGGAACATTACATTTCACGTAGGCATGCCATATCCTTTTGCCCCAGTGACATCCGCCCGTGTCGAGCGTGCCGCCGTAGTCGAAGATATATCCTTTGGTGTCTTTCCGTATGTCAGTCATTGCTTTATATAGTATTCCGTTTGATGGTAGTCTGTCATTTCAGTCCGGCCGTAAAAGCCTTAGCGATGGCCGATGCGGCTTCGTCGCGACAGCGGGAGAAGCTGGGCCAGTCGTTGAAGTCGATGACGGTCGGCTGTCCGTCCGCATTGATGATGGCGTCACCGCCATAGACGATGACGTCAGTGGCCTGTGCGGCCTTTTCCGCCATGGCGTGGAATGCGTCCATGCTGAAGGCGTAGTGGTGGGGACGGCCGTTGTGCTCCTCGTCGCTGAACTTCCACTGTCCGTCGTCTCCGGGATAGAACGTCCGGAAGAATCCTGTGCCTCTGACGCCGTAGAACTTCAGGAGGTCGCCCGGTATATGGGCACTGACAATGATGTCGCCCATACCTTCGTTCCTCATGTTCTCCATCACGCGGTTTCTCTCCGCAGCGTCGGCTGCAAAGCGTATGTCGCCGGGCCCTTCTGACGTTCCGTCAGCCCGTTTGAGCCAATAGCCGTGACATCCTGCCGTGGATGGTACGCAGATACCCGCATTGCGCAGGACTGCGTCAAGTCTTCTCCGCTGGCAGCACAGCCGGACACTCTCTTGACTGTTGACCACCGTCACACCGCGCCGGCTGATGGCGTCAAGTCTTTCCAGCGTCTGGGGATTGCGCCCCATCGTTATACAGGCCGTGATGTCAGGCATGATTTCTCCAAGCTGTGTCTCGTTGATAGTTTCCACCGCATGGCCGGCGCGTGCGAGCTCATGACACACACACGCAAGAATAGCCGCGTCTTTTTCCACAGAATTTGGGGAATAACGCTCGGCTCTGCCAATGGCCAAAATATGATGTAGACGCATCGTTACATTTTTCTTTCGAGACAAAGATATACATATTCTGAGATATAACAGAAAACCCAATCGTCTTTTAAAGTTTTTTAAACAATAATTCATCTCGTATGATATAAAATGCGTGAAAAATGTCCTAAAGGTAACGAAAACAGGTCTATTTGTCCCAGCCGGTGTGCTGGCTGCCTTCATCTTCGGGGCAAGGCAGTCTTTGTTTCCGTTCAAAGAAATATTTGCTCCTGTTCAACCTCACCCTTGCTTTTGCTCAACGTCACTTTCGCTTTTGTTCAACGTCACCTGTACAGGACTGCCGGCGTTGTCTTTTGGCTGTGTTGCGGTCATCAGACGCCATGCAGCCTGATGTCTCCCGATGCCGGTTTGCGATGAGGCTCGGGT
>USFX01000105.1 GCA_900553965.1 uncultured Prevotella sp. | reverse complement strand
CCCGCACTCACGAGAGAAGGCCGCACGGCGAGAAATCCGCGCAGACGGTTGTGCTCCATGCCGGACAGGTCGAGCCCGTCGGCAACTGTTGTCCACTTCGTTCCGTCACCGCTCGTCTGCACCGTCAGCCGCTGGCCGAGGTTGTGCAGCCTGATGACGAGCCGTTTGCCGTGACTGTTGGGCAGCGTCTTCACCAGCTGCCCGTCGTGATAGAGGAGCAGCCGGCGTCCCTTGACGGTCAGTCCGCTATAGCTCTTCTCGTTGTAGAAAAGCAGCAGACCGCCCTCGGCCTTGCCGCTCTCGACGTCGACGCTGACATCATAGCCCTTGTCCTCCGCCGTGATGAGCAGATGGCGTCCGTTAGCGGGATTGTCGCCCTTCGCCTCGACCGTCATCCGGCCTCCTCCGACGGTCACGGTCTTAGGGGAATGTTCGCGGTAGAACGTCCACTGAAGTCCGAGACGGTCAGCCGTGAAACTGTCGTTGAGGTCAAAACCATGACGTATGGCCTTCTTCGCCACGGGCAGGGGCTGGGATTTTATCGTGTGGAACCATCCGTCCGATGTCCATTCCACAGGCTCTATCAACGTCTGGCGGCCCAGCGAGCGGTAGCCGTTGGCGTAGGCATGATAGACAATCCACCAGCGGCCATCGGCGTCGTCGATGAGTGTGCCGTGGCCTTTGGACCACCATGCGTCGGTGGCGGAATAAGTGTGGACGATAGGATTATAGGGGGACTCTTCCCATGGGCCTTCGAGCGACTTTGCCCTTGCGCTCACCACCATGTGGCTCGTGGCCGGTCCGGCCGTTCCGCCCTCGGCCGACGTCAGATAGTAGTAGCCGTTGTGGCGGATGATCTTCGGTGACTCAAGATATTTCTCGGGCCATTTACCCTCTGTCTTCCATCCCTTCGGAATGTCCCATCCGCGGTGAACGACGCGCAGCGTGTCCGTGAGCGCCGTGCCTTCGGTGTTGAGCGGGGCCATGCGTCGGCCGTCGGCCGTGACGACATGGCCCGGGTCGATGCCCTCAGAGCCTTTGACCTCCGTCGGGTCGGTCCAAGGTCCGGCGATATTGTCGGCCGTACAGACATATATCTTCTTGTCCGACGGGAAATAGAGATAATATTTCCCCTCGTGTTTCAGCAACTCCGGCGCCCAGGCATTGCTGATCTGGCGCGTCGCGACACGGCAGATGGGCTCCCAGTTGACGAGGTCCTGCGAGTGCCAGATGAGAAATCCAGGGTTGTAGTTGAACATTGAGTGCGTCATGTAGAAATCGTTGCCGTCACGCATTATCGACGGGTCGGCATAGTCGCCCGCAAGGATGCACTTCGGGAAGTTCTGCGCCTGAACGGCAATGGCCGAAACGACGGCGAACAGGAACGTAATAATTCTTCTGATCATTGGGTTGTTGTTTTACGGGTGATTAATAGATTGTTGCAGTCTGAAGCCCGGCAAGGCCTTTCATACATTGTTCTTTTGTCTGCAAAAATACGCCATTTTATCCGTTACGCCAAATTATCCGCCCCTTTTCGCCCGTTTTATGCTCCGGAAACATGCCGCTTCGACTTTATGACACGGCCCGTATAACACGAACAGATTTGCTATCATGCCTGTCCGAAAGATAATAACAAGCTGTGATTGCAAATCCGCCACAGCATGAACATCTCTGACACGCAACGCGGTCAAAGTCTAAAGTTACAAGTTTTAATGTCACGAAAAACGTCGGGGAGGAAACATTTAGGGGCAAAAACTTGTGTAATTCGTATAATTTTAGCAATTTTGCATTCGTTATGCCGTTTCCATTACATATAAGCATCCTTGATTTCATATTCAAGGGAATACTCATCGGTGTCATCGCGTCGGCGCCGATGGGGCCGGTCGGTGTGCTCTGCGTCCAGCGGACGCTGAACAAAGGTCGGTGGTACGGATTTATCACCGGCATCGGTGCCGCCGTAAGCGACATCATCTATGCCGGCATCACGGGGTTCGGAATGAGCTTCGTCATGAACTTCGTGAACGACCAGCAGAACCGGTTCTATCTGCAGATTGTCGGCAGCGTGCTGCTGATGATATTCGGCATATACACCTACCGCACCGACCCGACGCGCAACATACGCCAGCCGGGCACAAACAAAGGCACGCTGGTCCACAACGGCGTGACGGCCTTTCTCGTGACGCTGTCGAACCCGCTCATCATCCTGCTCTTCCTCGCCTGCTACGCCCAGTTCGCGTTTGTCCTGCCGGGCCATCCGTTTGAGATGGTCGTAGGCTTCATGAGCATCATCGCCGGCGCACTGCTATGGTGGTTCGGGTTGACATGGCTTGTGGACAAAATACGGGGAAAGTTCGACGACAACGGCATACGACTCATCAATCAGGTCATCGGAGCCATCGTGGTGATATGCTCGGTGATCATGTTCGTCGGCACGGTGACCAACCTATACCGTTTCTTCTGATTATTCTTATTTTAATATATGTATATCTCACAGGAACTGAGGAAAAAGAATATAGCGGAATATCTGCTTTACATGTGGCAGGTGGAAGACACCATCAGGGCTTTCGGATGCTCCCTATCACGCATACGCCGAGAGTATATCGACCGTTTCGACTATACGGACGAGCAGAAAGAGGAAATGTCCGACTGGTATGGCTATCTGATCCGCATGATGAACGAGGAAGGATGTCGCGAGCGCGGCCATCTGCAGATAAACAAGGTGACGATGATCCAGCTCGCAGAGCTTCACGCACGGCTGTTGCAAAGCAGCAAGTTCCCGTTCTACAACGCCGAGTATTATAAGGTATTGCCGTTCATCGTGGAGCTGCGCAACCGCGGAGCGAACAAGGA
The DNA here is from genome assembly GCA_900553965.1 of uncultured Prevotella sp. Classification (GTDB taxonomy): domain Bacteria; phylum Bacteroidota; class Bacteroidia; order Bacteroidales; family Bacteroidaceae; genus Prevotella. Next base: position 6,509 of record USFX01000105.1, on the reverse strand, counting down.
GGAGAACGAGGTGGAGACCTGCTTCAACTCCCTCTACGGCGTGATGATGCTGCGGCTGCAGAAGAAAGAAATCAGTCCCGACACCGCCCATGCCGTCAAGGAAATCACGACACTCGTGGGCATGCTCAATGACTATTATCTGAAGGACAAGGAGGAACCGCTCGAATTTGAGTGAGGATAATTTTCGGGGAGAGATTTCGAGGAGTGAGGAACGAGGAGCGAGGAGTGAGAATAGCAACATAAAGGATAGCAAGAGGACGGGCAAAGACATTTCTCACTCCACACTCCTCCCTCCACACAAGAAAGCATTTCTCCCTCCTCACTCCACCCTCCTCGAAAAAAAATACGTAATACACAAATGGATAAAGAAATAGAAAGAAGACGTACGTTTGCGATCATTTCGCATCCCGACGCCGGTAAGACGACGCTTACCGAGAAGTTTCTGCTCTTCGGAGGCCAGATTCAGGTGGCCGGAGCAGTGAAGAGCAACAAGATAAGAAAGACAGCGACATCAGACTGGATGGAGATTGAAAAGCAGCGCGGTATCTCCGTTTCGACGTCGGTCATGGAGTTTGACTACGAAGGATATAAGGTGAACATCCTCGACACCCCCGGCCACCAGGACTTTGCCGAAGATACGTTTCGCACGCTGACCGCCGTTGACTCGGCCATCATCGTCGTCGACGGAGCCAAGGGTGTGGAGACGCAGACGCGCAAGCTGATGACGGTCTGCCGTATGCGCAACACACCGGTGATTATCTTCATCAACAAGATGGACCGCGAGGGCCGCGACCCGTTCGACCTGCTGGACGAGCTCGAACAGGAATTAGGCATCAAGGTGCGCCCGCTGAGCTGGCCTATAAATCAGGGAGCGAAGTTCAAGGGCGTCTATAACATATATGAGAAAAAGCTCGACCTCTTCACGCCGGACAAGCAGCGCGTGACAGAAAAGGTCGAAGTGGCCATCGACAGCGACGAGCTGGACGCCCGCGTTGGCGAGACCGATGCCGCCAAGCTGCGCGAAGACCTGGAACTGGTGGATGGCGTCTACCCCGAATTCAACGTCGACGACTACCGTTCGGCTGAGGTCGCACCCGTTTTCTTCGGCTCCGCACTCAACAACTTCGGCGTTCAAGAGCTGCTCAACTGCTTCGTGGAGATTGCCCCGAGCCCCCGTCCGACACAGGCCGAGGAGCGCATGGTCAATCCGGAAGAGCCGAAGTTCACCGGTTTCATATTCAAGATTACGGCCAACATCGACCCCAACCACCGTTCCTGCATCGCTTTCTGCAAGGTCTGCAGCGGCCGCTTCGTGCGCAATCAGCCCTACCTCCACGTGCGTCAGGGCAAGACCGTGCGTTTCTCGTCGCCCACTCAGTTCATGGCTCAGCGCAAGAGCACCATCGACGAGGCCTATCCCGGCGACATCGTCGGACTGCCGGACAACGGCATCTTCAAGATCGGTGACACGCTGACGGACGGTGAGACACTCCATTTCCGCGGTCTGCCGAGCTTCTCGCCAGAGATGTTCAAGTACATCGAGAACGCAGACCCGATGAAAGCCAAGCAGCTCCAGAAGGGAATCGACCAGCTGATGGACGAGGGTGTGGCCCAGTTGTTCGTCAATCAGTTCAACGGCCGAAAGATCATCGGAACCGTGGGACAGCTCCAGTTTGAGGTCATCCAGTATCGTCTGGAGAACGAATACAACGCCAAATGCCGCTGGGAACCCGTCCATCTCTATAAAGCGTGCTGGATTGAGAGCGACGACGAGGCTGAGCTGGAGAACTTCAAGAAGCGCAAGTATCAGTATATGGCCAAGGACAAGGAGGGCCGCGACGTCTTCCTCGCCGACAGCGGCTACGTACTGAGCATGGCGCAGGAGGACTTCAAGAAGATAAAATTCCATTTCACGAGCGAATTTTGAATAGGGAGTTATGGATTGTGAGTGGTCTGTCGCATGTCGGCAACCCACAATCCATAACTCAAAACTCATAATTTTAGAACGTTTATGACTCAGGAAGAAGATATAAGAAAAGCAGTAGAGACCATGCGCAAGGGCGGCGTGATTCTCTACCCCACGGACACGGTTTGGGGCATCGGATGTGATGCGACCAACGCCGAGGCCGTGGCAAAAGTCTATAAGATAAAGAAGCGCGACGACTCAAAGGCGCTGATATGTCTCGTCGACAGCGACGCACGGCTGCAGCGTTATGTCCGCAACGTGCCGGAAGTGGCATGGCAGCTGCTCGACTGTGCCGACAAGCCCACCACGGTGATACTCGACGGAGCCGTCAATCTGGCCCCCAACCTCATCGCCGACGACGGAAGCATCGCACTGCGCATCACGTCCGAACCGTTCTCAAAGGAACTGTGCTACCGCTTTCAGAAGGCCATCGTCTCGACGTCGGCCAACATCTCCGGCGAGCCGACAGCCCAGAACTACCGCGACATCGCCCCGGAGATAATCGACGCCGTGGACTATGTCTGCTGGAGCCGCCGGCAGGAACACAAGCCGCATACGCCGTCAAGCATCATCAAGCTCGGCATGGGCGGCGAAGTAGAGATAATCAGGAAGTAAATGAAGATAGCCCACATAGAAGAAAAAGGCTCCGCGGCATTCCTTGCGCTGCTGAAATGGCGCGAGGAACATGTCAGCGAACGCACGTTCAAACTCGTGCTCGCGTTCCTCGTGGGCTTTTTCGCGGCCGTGGCGGCGTTCGTCCTCCACGGACTCATCAATCAGATAGGCGCGCTCCTGACCAGCTCTTTCGACCGCCATACGGCCAACTGGCTCTATCTCGTCTATCCCGTTGTCGGCATCTACCTGACCTCACTCTTCGTCCGATATGTCGTCAAGGACAACATCAGCCACGGAATCACGCGCATCCTCTATGCCATCAGCAGCAAGCAGAGCCGTCTGCGCGGTCATAACTGCTGGACATCGGTGGTCGCTTCGGCCATAACCATCGGCTTCGGAGGCTCCGTGGGAGCCGAGGCCCCTATCGTGCTGACCGGTTCAGCCATCGGTTCAAACCTCGGAAAGCTCTTCCGGATGGACAACAAAACGCTGATGCTGCTCGTCGGATGCGGTGCGGCCGGCGCCATTGCGGGCATCTTCAAGGCCCCGATAGCCGGTCTGGTGTTCACGCTTGAGGTGCTGATGATCGACCTGACGATGACCTCGCTGCTGCCGGTGCTCGTCTCCTGCGTCACCGCGACATGCTTCACCTACATCTTCAGCGGTGACTCCGTGCTGTTCTCTTTCCACATCGACAGCGGATGGACCGTCGAACGTGTGCCCGCATGTATCCTGCTTGGAGTCACCTGCGGACTTATCAGCCTCTATTTCATACGCACGATGACATTCTGCGAAGGCATTTTCGGCCGTTTCAAGGAACGTCCGTTGGTCCGTCTGCTCATCGGAGGCGCCATCCTCAGCCTGCTTATTTTCCTTTTCCCGTCGCTCTACGGTGAGGGCTACCGCGACATAAACCTGCTCCTCAACGGCCAGACACAGGCCGATTGGGACGGCATCCTGCGCAATTCGCTCTTCTCCGGCCAGGGCAATCTCGTCATCCTCTACGTCTCACTGGTCCTCCTGACAAAGGTTGTGGCCACGTCGGCGACCAACGGAGGCGGCGGTTGCGGCGGTACGTTCGCCCCGAGCCTGTTCGTGGGATGTTTCGGCGGATTCCTGTTCGCACGCTTCTGGAACATATATGATATAGGTGTATATGTCCCGGAGAAGAACTTCGCGCTGCTCGGCATGGCCGGAGTCATGTCCGGGGTCATGCACGCACCGCTTACGGGAATCTTCCTCATTGCCGAGATAACCGGTGGCTACGACCTCTTCCTGCCACTGATGATTGTCAGCGTGTGCTCCTATCTCACCATCAGCATCTTCGAACCGCACAGCATCTACGGCATGCGTCTGGCCAAGCAGGGCAAGCTCATAACCCATCACACCGACCACGCCGTACTCACGCTGATGAGCCTTGACAGCGTGATAGACCGCAACTATACCCCTGTCAGCCCCGACATGGAGCTCGGAAAGATCATCCACAAAATCAGCCAGAGCCGCCACGACCTGCTCCCCGTGCTCGACGCCGCGGGCAATCTGCTCGGAGAAATAAACATCAGCAAGCTCCGCCATATCGTCTTCCGCACCGAACTATACCATCATTTCAAGGCCCATCAGCTCATGATGCCGCCTCCGGCCACGCTCCGCGACGACTCGCCGATGGCCGTGGTCATGAAGATGTTTGACCGGACGCACGCCGACGGACTGCCGGTGCTCGACAGCGACAACCATCTCAAAGGCTATATCTACCGCCAGCGCATGTACGGCATGTACCGGAAAATGGTGGCCGACATGAGTCAGGACTGACGGGAGGACCGCGAGGAAGGCTTTTGAGAACGGCATGACCATATTTAAATAACTTCACGATGGTATTTAAAGGACGTCATGACCGTATAAAAAAACACTTTGAACATTTAAAAATAACACCATAACGATGAAGAAAGAAGACCTGAGAATCATATTCATGGGAACGCCGGAGTTTGCCGTGGCCACGCTGCGGGCTCTGGTGGAAAACGATTATAACGTCGTGGCCGTGGTCACACAGCCCGACAAGCCCGTCGGACGCCACGGCAGTGTCCTTCAAGCGTCGGCCGTGAAGCAATATGCCTTGACGCAGGGGCTGCCGGTGCTCCAGCCGGAGAAAATGAAAGACCCCGATTTCGTCAGCCGTCTGCAATCGTACGACGCCAATCTTCAGGTCGTCGTGGCCTTCAGGATGCTCCCCGAAGTGGTCTGGGACATGCCTGAGTACGGCACGTTCAACGTCCATGCGGCCCTGCTGCCCCAATACCGCGGCGCGGCGCCTATCAACTGGGCCGTCATCAACGGAGAGACCCGCACGGGCGTGACCACATTCTTCCTCGACAAGGACATCGACACGGGACGCGTGATAATGCAGCTGCCGTTTGATATTGACGACGACTACAACGTGGAGAACGTCTATGACGGGCTGATGAACCTCGGGGCCGACATTTGTCTGCGCACGCTTGAACGCATCGTCGAGGCCGGCGGACGTCCCGAGTCCATCCCACAGGAGGACATGATCGCGACAGGAAGCGTCCTTCACGCCGCCCCGAAGATATTCAAGGAGACCTGCCGCATCGACTGGAGCATGCCACAGAAGCGCATCTACGACTTCGTGCGCGGCCTCAGCCCCGTGCCCGGCGCGTGGACCGTGCTCCGGGCGCCCGACGGCCGCGAGACCGTCCTGAAGATTTTCCGCACGGAGAAGACCTCACGCGGATGCACGGAAAAGCCCGGAACGGTGGTCACGGACCGGCGGGAGATGTTCATAGCCACGACAGACGGACTGCTCCGCATCTGCGAGCTGCAGCTGGCCGGAAAGAAGCGGATGACGGCGGCGGACTTCCTCAACGGCATGAAAGACGCCGCACAGCACACCGTTGAATAAAAAAAGCACTCTTCCGTATAATAAACCACGGCTGCCGGCGTTTGATATATAAGAGTATTAAAACCCGAACAGCCTATGAAGTATTTTACACAAGAGACACTGAACCCAAGTGAGAGGACACTGGAAATCATCAAACAGATAGCCTACACCTATCGGGTCATCAAACTGGCGGACGGCACCCAGATGCCCTACTGCCTCAACTGAAAAAACTGACAGCAGAAGACTATGACATTAGTATCACCGTCACTTCTCGCCGCCGACTTTCTCCGGCTCGGCAGCGAGATTGAAATGATTAACCGCAGTGAGGCCGACTGGCTTCACCTTGACGTGATGGACGGTTCCTTCGTTCCCAACATCTCATTCGGATTTCCCGTCATCGAAGCCGTTGCCGGCGTCTGCCGCAAGCCGCTTGACGTCCATTTCATGATTGAGAAGCCCGAACGCTACATCGGACAGACGGCACGTCTCGGCGCAATGATGATGAATGTCCATCTGGAGGCATGCACCCATCTTCACCGGACGGTACAGGAAATCCACACCGCCGGCATGAAAGCAGGTGTCACGCTCAACCCGACAACCCCCGTGTCAATGCTCGAAGACATCATCGGCGACATCGACATGGTGCTCCTCATGAGCGTCAATCCGGGTTTCGGAGGACAGGATTTCATAGAGAACACCATCGCCAAAGTCGGCCGTCTGCGCCGTCTGATAACGGAGAGCTCATCCCACGCCCTCATCGAAGTGGACGGCGGAGTCCATGCCGCCACCGCCCCGAGGCTCGTCAAGGCCGGCGTTGACGTGCTCGTGAGCGGCAGCTACATCTTCAAGAGCGCATCGCCGGAACAGACCATACACGAACTTAAAAGCCTCTGAACGCCATGGAAGCCACTCGGCGGGGCACAAAGAGACACAAGGAATAATAGAGACGTCACATCATGGCGTCTCTATTTTTTATATATACGTGCTGTCCGTTGACGAGCGCAAGGAAGCCGGCGGAAGATAATGACAAGCATT
>USFX01000104.1 GCA_900553965.1 uncultured Prevotella sp. | reverse complement strand
CTGACGGCCAGCAGGGCGTCATAGATGGCGTAGCTGTAATGGGTATAGGCCCCGGGGTTGATGACGATGCCGTCGAACGCCGTGTCGGCCTCCTGAATGGCGTCGATGATCGCGCCCTCGTGGTTGGACTGGAAGAAATCCGGCTCGATGCCCATCTGCTGGCAGCAAACGTCCAGATAATCCAGCAGGCCGTTGTAGTCCAGCTGACCGGCCACGCCCGGCTCGGTGAAGTGCATCATGTTGAGGTTGGGGCCGTTGATGATCAGTATTTTCTTTGTCATAATTAAATTGTTTTTTCGTATCTTTGTAAGCGATAAGCTGCGCCCGGAAGTTTGCAAGTGAACTTTCACTGCGCTCATTTGCATTATCGCTGAAGCGACAGGCTGAACACGTCGCGCCCGTCAGCGTCGTCTCTGCGTCGCGTGGAAGACGCGCAACGGTCTGACCTTGTGCGCTGTACATACGGCAAAAGTAATAAAATTAACGGACATGGACAAGAAAAACAGCTCAAATGATATGGTGGCGGGCTATATGCGCTATCTCAAACTGGAGCGCAACTACTCCGCAAACACTCTCGACGCCTACCGCCGCGACCTGCGCCGGCTTCTGGACTTCATGGCACGCGAGGGTCTGACGGCAACGGAAATACAGTTGGAGAACCTCCAGACGTTCGCCGCCGAACTCCACGACATGGACGTCGGGCCGTCGTCTCAGTGCCGGATTCTGAGCGGCGTGCGCTCGTTCTTCCGCTATCTCCTCACCGACGGCTACCGCGACGACGACCCGACGGAGCTGCTGGAGTCACCCCAGACGGCGGAGAAGCTGCCCGAGGTGCTGAGCGTCAGTGAGGTTGACCGGATGGAAGAGTCCATTGACCTGACGCGATGGGAGGGTCACCGCAACCGCGCCATCATCGAGGTTCTGTTTTCCTGCGGGCTGCGCGTGACGGAGCTGGTGACGCTGCAACTCGACAATCTGTATCTGGAGGAGGGCTATGTCCGCGTCATGGGCAAGGGCAGCAAGGAGCGCCTCGTGCCAATCTCCGAACGCGCCGTCAGCGAGCTGATGCTGTGGTTCGACGACCGCTGCCGGATGAACATCAAGCCGGGAGAGGAGGGATATGTCTTCCTGAACCGCCGCGGCGCCCACCTGACCCGCACGATGATTCTCATCATGATCAAGCGTCAGGCCGCCGAAGCCGGAATAACGAAGACCATCAGCCCACACACACTGCGACACTCCTTCGCCACGGCTCTGCTCGAAGGCGGCGCCGACCTGAGGGCCATCCAGGAACTGCTCGGTCATGAAAACATTGGCACGACGGAGATATATACACACATGGATTTGACGGCCCTGCGACAGGAGATATTGGAGCATCATCCGAGGAACATTCTCTTTAGGTCAGAGTGATGAGGTCAGAGTGCAGAGGTATGATTACTATTTGTTAGATGAAAACTAAAAAGTAATCATACCTCTGCACTCTGACCTCTGCACTCTGACCTAAAGAGTAATCATACCTCATCACTCTGACTTCTGCACTAAGAATAAGGTTAATAATTCATAACATAATCGCCCTTATATAATAATAATGTGTACCTTTACACGATTTTTAACCAATTAGAAACAAATTAGAGACAAATGAAACTCAAGAATCTGTTCTTGTCGGCTCTGATGATGCTGACCGCCATGGCGGCCACAGCACAGATGCCGATGCCGACCGTGACGCCCGACAAGGACGTGCGCATCGGAACACTGCCGAACGGCCTGACCTATTACATCCGCTACAACAACTGGCCGGAAAACCGCGCCGAGTTCTACATCGCACAGCGGGTGGGCTCCATTCAGGAAGAAGAGGAGCAGCGCGGACTGGCCCACTTCCTGGAACACATGTGCTTCAACGGCACGAAACACTTCCAGGGAAACGACCTCATACGCTACTGCGAGTCAATCGGCGTACAGTTCGGGCGCGACCTCAATGCCTACACCAGCATTGACCAGACGGTCTACAACATCTCCAACGTGCCCACGACACGCCAGTCGGCACTCGACTCCTGTCTGCTCATCCTCTACGACTGGGCCGACGGACTCGTGCTCGACCCGGCCGAGATAGACAAGGAACGCGGCGTCATACACGAAGAGTGGCGCATGCGCAGCAGCGCGTCACAGCGTATGTTCGAGCGCGCCCTGCCGACGCTCTATCCCGGAAGCAAGTACGGACTGCGCATGCCCATCGGACTGATGAGTGTCATCGACAACTTCAAGCCACAGGTGCTCCGCGACTACTATGAGAAGTGGTATCGCCCGGACAACCAGGCCATCATCGTCGTCGGCGACATAGACGTCGACCACACCGAGGCCGAAATCAAACGGCTCTTCAGCGACATCAAGCTCCAGGCTGACGCTGCCCCCGTCGTGAAGGAACCCGTGCCGGACAACGCCGAGCCCATCGTCGTCATCGAAAAGGACAAGGAACAGCGCGTCAACACCGTTGACCTTATCTTCAAGCACGAGACAATGCCCGACTCGCTGAAGAACACCATCCCCTACATCGTATCACAGTATGTCAAGAGCACGGCCATCGACATGCTCAACGCCCGTCTGGCCGAATACGCCCAGAAGCCCGAAAGCCCCTTCGTCGGCTCGACGGCATACGACGGCTCCTATATCTTCGCCAGCACGATGGACGCCTTTGACATCGACGCCCTGCCGAAGGACGGACAGACGGAGGAGGCGCTGGCCGCTATCTACCGCGAGGCGCTGCGCGCCGCCCGCTTCGGATTCACCCCGACGGAGTATAACCGCGCCAAGGCCAACGCCCTCAGCGCTCTCGACAAGACATACAGCAACAAGGACAAGCGCTACAGCCGCCAGTTCTGCGACGAATACAAGGAGCACTATCTCTCGAAGGAGCCCATTCCGTCGCTCGACGACTACTACGCAATGATGAAGGAGGTCATCCCCATGATCCCCATCGAGGCCATCAACCAGACCATGGCAATGCTCGTGCCGCCCACGGACACCAATATGGTCGTCCTCAGCTTCAACATCGAGAAGGACGGAGCTGTCTATCCGACACGCGAGGGACTCCTGAAGGCCATCGCCGGAGTGCGCGCCGAGAAGCTCGAAGCCTACGTGGACAACGTCAAGGATGAGCCGCTCATCACCACGATGCCCAAAAAGGGAACCATCAAGAGCGAGAAGATGAACGAAAAGTTCGGATATAAGGAGCTCGTGCTGTCAAACGGCGTCAAGGTCGTGCTGAAGCAGACTGACTTCAAGAAAGACCAGGTGCTGCTCTCGATGGAGGGCTTCGGCGGCTCGTCGCTCTACGGCGAGGCTGACTATGCAAACCTGAAGGCCTTTGACGACGTCATCGAAGCCAGCGGACTGGGCAACTTCTCCTACACGGAGTTAGAGAAAGCATTGGCCGGAAAGATTGCTTCGGCCTCGATGTCACTCGGCATGACGCGCCAGACCATCAGCGGCTCGTCCACTCCCAAGGATGTCGAGACGATGCTTCAGCTGGTCTATCTCTACTTCACCGCCATCAACAAGGATCAGGAGTCGTTCGACAACCTGATGAAGACATACGAGATCTCGCTCAAGAACAAGGCTCTCTCGCCCGAAGGAGCGTTCAACGACTCGGTCAACGTGACCATGAACAGCCACAACCCGCGCTTCGCCTCCATCGAAACGGCCGACCTGAAGAACGTCAGCTACGACCGCATACTGGAGATTGCACGCAACCTGACGTCCAACGCGGCCGCCTATACGCTCACGATCATCGGTAACTACGACGAGGCGACAATCCGTCCGCTGCTCGAACAGTATATCGCTTCGCTGCCGTCACAGAAGAAGGTGACGAAGGGCAAGCGCGTCGACACGGACGCCAAGGGCATTGTCATCAACAGCTTCAAGCGCAAGATGGAGACTCCGAAGGCTATGGCAATCATGGTTTGGTCGAGCGAGGACATCCCCTACACGCTCGAAAACCGCATCAAGGCCGACATCGCAGGTCAGGTTCTCAGCATGATCTACCTCAAGAAGATACGCGAGGACGCCAGCGCTGCCTATAGCGTGGGCGCTCAGGGAAGCCTCAACCGCGGCGACGAGAAGATTGACTGCGGCCTGATGGCCTACTGCCCGATGAAGCCCGAGAAGGGCGACACGGCTCTGGCGATACTCCGCGACGAGGTTCCGGCGATGGCGAAGAGCTGCGACGCCGACATGCTCGCCAAGGTGAAGGAGTATATGCTCAAGAGCTATGACGACCGCACGAAGACCAACGGCTATTGGAGCGGCATCATCAAGAACTTCCGCGACTACGGCGTTGACCTCCACACGGACTACAAGCAGACCGTTCAGGCACAGACACCGGAGACCATTTCAGCCTTCATCGCAGAGATGCTGAAGGCCGGAAACCGCGTCGAGGTGGTCATGATGCCGGAGGAATGACCACTTTAGAGAACGAAAAAGATAGGCCTGACCGGTATGAGGGCATACCGGCCGGGCCTTTTTTAATTAATTAAAACAACAATCAGATGAAGAGACTTGTACTTACTTTGATTTCCGCAGCAGCGGTTCTCGGCGCCCATGCCGACGGACTGAAGGCGGCATTCACGTCCGCAAAGTCCTACAGTGCCTACTACACGCAGAACTTCGACAGCGAGGAAGAGTTTTCGACGTGGACCGTCGAGTCCACAAACGATCGCTACACGTGGCAGATTGCGCCGGGACTGGGCTACAACATCACGTTCAACACCATCGACCCGACCAGCAAGAACTCGCTGGCCTTGGTCTACGACGAGAGCCGGCAGGACGAGACGGTGACATCGCCGGCGATAGACATCCGTCCCGGAAGCGTCGTGGAATACTACAACTACTTCTGCCCGAACTTCCTTCTCTGGGGCAGCTACACGTTCTATGCCACCGACGTGGCCACGGGCGACACCGTCCAGCTGCTCAACCAGTTCCTTTGGGCGCAGAACGAGGGCTACGACGAGACCAAATGGAAGAAATTCTCGTTCGACCTGAAGCGCGTGGAGGGCAAGCGCGTGACCTTCTCCTTCCGCTATAAGGGCAGCGACGGAGAGAGCGAGCTGATAGACGGCTTCCGCGTGATGCAGCTCGACGCCACGGCCGACTCACGGGTGGAGATATGGCAGGGCGAGACCGTTCAGTTCGCCGACCTGTCTGAAGGCGACGTCAAGTCGTGGCGGTGGGAGTTCGAGGGCGGCACGCCGGCCACGTCGACCGAGCGCGAGCCCGTCGTGCGCTATGAGCAGGCCGGGACGTATGCCGTCAAGCTGACCGTCGGCGACGGAACCACGACCGACACGTCGGTACGCGAGGGCTATGTCGTCGTACTCCGCCAGCAGCCCAACGCCGTCATCGGCATGCCCGAGGAGGGCTATCTGTCGCCCTACGTCGCAACGTTCGTCCCGACGAATGTGCCCGTGCAGTACCGCGACCTGTCCACCGGCATGCCGACGGAGTGGCTGTGGCAGTTTGTCGGCGGAACGCCCGAGACGAGCACGGAGCAGAATCCCGTGGTCACATACGCCAAGGCGGGACGCTACAGTCTGGCCCTGACGGCGTCGAACGAGGCCGGCACGGACCGTGACATCATGCAGTATGCCATCCAGGCGGGCGGCGCGCAATATGTATGGAACATCGCTCCGGAGGAGAACGCCGACCTCGTTAAGATACAGCTGGGCTGGTACGGCAACTACGCCGGAAGCAACTGGCTCGGACTGACGGCCTTTGCCGAGCACTACAAGAAGCCGCTGGCCGCCGCCACTGTCGACAGCGTCGACGTCTTCTTCTTCTCCGGCACGACCATCTCGCCCGACGCTCCCATCACGCTGAGCGTCTGCCGCCCCGACGCGAACGGTGCTCCGGGCGAGGTTCTGGCCTCTTCGACGATAAAGGCGGGCGACATCATGATTGACCCGTCGACGTGGGCCCCCACCCGCTTCATCCTCGACAAACCGGCTGAGATTGACAGCGACTTCTTCGTTGTCATCGAGGGCATCCCCAACGCCACACAGGACGAGGCGCCCTACGCCAAAGACGACATCGCCATTGCCTGTGTACGGCGCGACGAGGGCGGCCGGACGACGACATGGCAGCTCGTGGAGGACCAGGACGAACAGGGCAATCCGCTCGGTACGAGCCAGTGGTTCGAGAACACGGACGACGCCGTCTCAATGGCCGTCAGCCCCGTCGTGACATACGACAAACCCCAGCCGCCGTCAGCCATCGCGGCCCCCAAGGCCACCGAAGCACCGGACGACGCTCCCGTATATACGCTTCAGGGCGTGCGCGTCAATGACCGCCAGCTCACGAAGGGCATATATATAAAAGGTGGGAAGAAAATCGTAGTGAAGTAAGGGGCCCCGGCCCCCTCCGGCTCCCCCAAGGGGGAGAGACCTGCGGATTGAACATTTGCAGGTAAGCATCGGAGGTAATGTATAATACACACAGTAGGGACATATTCTTGTATTTGTCCGCCAACAATAACCCGTTAAAGGCGGACAAATACAAGAATATGTCCCTACTTGTGTGCTTCCCTCATCAGCAAAAGGAGTTTTCACTCCCCTCCCCCCTGGGGAGGGGGCGGGGGTGGGGCTTCCCTTATTTTCCCAATATCTTCTTTATCTCATTCAGCTTGTTCAGCGCCTCCACGGGCGTCAGGTTGTTGATGTCCAGTCCGATTATCTCGTCGCGTATCTGCGCGAGCACGGGGTCGTCGAGCTGGAAGAAGGACAGCTGCATGCCGTCCTGACCGCCGGAATGGACGGTGGGAGTCGAAGGCTTGCCCTCGGAGCCGACCGAGGCGTTGTCCGCTTCAAGCTGACGGAGGATGACGTTGGCGCGGCTGACGATGCTCTTCGGCATGCCGGCGATGTCGGCGGCGTGGATACCGAACGAATGTTCCGAGCCGCCGCGGGTCAGCTTACGGACAAAGATGACCTTGTCGCCGGCCTCCTTGACACTGACATTGTAGTTGCGGATGCGCTTGAAGTTCTTCTCCATCTCGTTCAGCTCGTGGTAATGGGTGGCGAAGAGCGTGCGCGCCTGTGCCCGCCGGTTCTCGTGGAGATATTCGACGATGGCCCACGCGATGCTGATACCGTCGTATGTCGACGTTCCGCGGCCCAGCTCGTCGAAGAGCACGAGCGAACGCGGCGAGACATTGTTGAGGATGTTGGCCGCCTCGGTCATCTCGACCATGAAGGTCGATTCGCCCAGCGAGATATTGTCGCTCGCCCCGACGCGGGTGAAGACCTTGTCCACCATTCCGATGCGGGCACTCTCCGCCGGCACGAAACATCCCGTCTGGGCCATCAGCACGATGAGCGCCGTCTGGCGCAGGAGGGCCGACTTACCGGCCATGTTGGGACCGGTGATGATCATTATCTGCTGTTTCTCGCTGTCGAGATAGATGTCGTTGGGGACGAAAGGCTCGCCCGGCGGCAGCTGCGTCTCGATGACGGGGTGGCGTCCCTGACGGATGTCGATGACGTCGGTGTCGTCAATGACGGGCCTCACGTAGCCGTGCTCCTCGGCCGCCTTGGCGAACGACAGCAGACAGTCGATGCGCGCGAGCAGGCTGGCGTCAATCTGTATCTGGGGGATGAACTCCTGCATGGAGCCTATCAGGTCGTTGAACAGCCGCGCTTCGAGCGACAATATCTTGTCCTCCGCACCCAATATCTTTTCCTCATATTCCTTCAGCTCCTGCGTGATGTAGCGCTCGGCCTGTGCGAGTGTCTGCTTGCGCACCCAGTCCTGCGGCACGCGGTCCTTATAGGTGTTGCGCACTTCGAGATAGTAGCCGAAGACATTGTTATATCCAATCTTCAGACTGGCGATGCCCGTCCGCTCCGTCTCCCGCTCCTGAATGCGCATGAGATAGTCCTTGCCGCTGTACGCGATGTGGCGCAGCTCGTCCAGCTCGTCGCTGACACCGCTCCGGATGACGCCTCCGCGACCGACAATCTGCGGTGCGTCTGGCTCAATCTCCCGTTCAATCCTGTCGCGCAGCGACTCGCAGAGGCTGAACTGCTCGCCCATCCGGCGGAGCACCTCATTGTCAGCCTGCAGGCACGCCTCCTTGATGGGGCGCACGGCCTGAAGCGCCGTCTTCAGCTGGACGACCTCGCGGGGCGACACGCGGCCCGTGGCCACCTTGGAGATGATGCGTTCGAGGTCGCCCGTGCGGTGGAGCTGCTCGTCGACGCAGCAGCGGAAGTCCGGATGGCGGAAGAAATGGTCGACGACATCAAGCCGCTCCGTCACGCGCCGCACGTCTTTCAGCGGAAAGACCAGCCAGCGGCGCAGCAGACGGCCGCCCATGGGCGAGACCGTGCGGTCAATGACGTCGAGCAGCGACGAGCCGTCGTCCTGCATGGGCTGGAGCAGTTCGAGGCTGCGTATGGTGAACTTGTCGAGCCTCACATAGCGCTCCTCCTCGATGCGGGTGAGCGCCGTGATATGGCCTATCTGCGTGTGCTGCGTCATCTCCAGATACTGGAGAATGGCGCCGGCGGCCACGATGCCCGACTCAAGATGGTCGACACCGAAGCCTTTGAGGTTCTTCACACCGAAATGGCGCAGCAGCTTCTGGCGCCCGCCCTGTCCGGCGAACACCCAGTCGTCGAGCTCGAAGGTGAAGAAGCGGTTGCCGAAATAGCGTTCGAAGTCCTGCTTGCGGCCGCGGTCGTAGAGCACTTCCTTGGGCGAGAAGTTGCCCAGCAGCTTGTCGACATAGTCGTGAGTGCCCTCACCCGTGAGGAACTCGCCCGTCGATATGTCCAGAAAGGCCACGCCGCAGGCCGACTTGCCGAAATGGACGGCAGCCAGAAAGTTGTTCTCCTTATAGTTGAGGACGTTGTCACCCATGGCTACACCCGGCGTGACCAGCTCCGTGATGCCGCGCTTGACAAGCTTCTTGGTCAGCTTCGGGTCCTCCAGCTGATCGCAGATGGCGACACGCTTGCCGGCCCTGACGAGCTTCGGAAGATAGGTGTCGAGCGCATGGTGGGGAAAGCCGGCCATCTCCGTTCCCCCGTTGCTCCGTCGCGTGAGGGTGATGCCGAGTATGCGTGAGGCCGTGGTGGCGTCCTCACAGTAGGTCTCATAGAAATCACCGCAACGGAAGAGCAGCACGGCATCAGGGTGTTTCGCCTTGAGGTCGAAAAACTGCTTCATCATCGGGGTCAATTCCTTGTCTTTCGTAGCCATAAATATGATTTAGTTGTGAGCTGCAAAGTTACTCCAAATGCCGCGAAAAACAAAATTTCACTTCGGTTTTCTCTGCGGTTTCTCAGGTACAGAGGCGCGGTTTTTCAGCGCGAAGACGATAATTTCAACGCAAAGACGCGGAGGCACAAAGATTTTAATAATATAATCTGAACACAGAGACACGGAGACACAGAGACTTTTTAACTTTGCGTCTTTGCGTTTAAAACGAACTGTTAAAAACTCGGAATTATCCCGACAAACACCTCAAAATCCTTGAAGAATTCAA